>JAFZAR010000185.1 GCA_017557085.1 Verrucomicrobiota bacterium
AATGGTATAAGGATGATGAAGCTATTGATGGGGCAACAGATTCTATTTTGAGAATCACTGCAGCTTCTCCCATGGATAAGGGGGAATATTACGTCGTTGCCAGCAACGCACTCGGTTCTAAAAAGAGTAAATCGGCTTCCATAGAAATTTTCAATAATTCTACTTATCCCGTTATTTCATACAGATACAATAACGGCATTTTATTTCTTAGTTTCAGTGGACGGCTTTATGAAAGCACTGACCTGAAAGATTGGCACTTTGTTAGCGATTCCGGCTTTTATGAGATAGAGACTTCTGAAAATACAAAATTCTATCGAACTGAAAAAATATTTAAGTAATCAACAGAAATGAAAAAATATATCGCTTTTATCTCATGGCTGGTTCTGCTGGCATTGCCGGCAGCGGCTTCCACTTTGTATGTGTCTACGGATGGGGATGACAATACCGCACAGCCAGACGATCCCAATCTTCCTTTTCTTACGCTTCAGGCGGCTCTGGATCAGACCTCCGATGGCGACACGGTTCGAGTCGCAAGCGGGACGTATCCAGTCACACCTGTCATCGTTCCGTGGTATGAACCGCTGCCGGACAAGATGGCTCCCATCCAGATGATCCGCAAGAGCAATATTACCATCGAAGGCGAAGAGGATGCTCTCATCCAGGCTCCCGGTGCGGGCGATGTTTTTGTGATGCAGAACTGCACCAATATCGTGATCCACGGTCTCAATTTTGAAAGCGACCACTCCCCTGTTCCGGACGGTGAGGTCAACGGCAGCCCCACTCCGCTCATCCACAGCATGATCCTTCTGCGCAATTTCAATGACGGCATTGACATCAGCGATTGCCGGTTTACGGGTTTCGGCAATCACGCCATTTCCCATCTTTGGAGTCCCAAGACTTCCCAGCGTGTCACCGTCACCAATTGCTCTTTTTATGATGGCGGTGCTACCAATGTTACCAATCTGGAAGTGGACGGTGCTGCCGTCAGCGGTATCGGCAGCCATTGGCTGGTGGAGCATAATTATGTGGAAAACTGCCAGCGCGGTTTCGAGATCGAATGTTTTTCACCGAACTTGAAACACGACATCCATATCCAGAACAATACACTGACCAATATCCTGGAGCGGGGCATCATGCTTTTTGCCACCTGTCAGGATCCAAATGTTCCCGTTAATTTCTCGGACATCACTATTGCCAATAATAAACTGACCCGCGTCAAGTACGGCATCTTTGTCAGCGGCGGTGATCAAATCAAGATCACCGGCAACAAGGTCAGCTACTCTGATGAAGTCGGCATCGCCGCGCTGGCCTCGTTCAACAATCTGAGCAACGTGGAAGTCAGCCGCAACTATGTGGATAACTGCGTCACGCGCGGCATCCAGGTCAATTCTGCCTCCGGCTACAAGCTGACCCATGCCGTGATCGAGGACAACAATATCAACGTCACCGGCAACTCCGGCATCCAGGTCGCCGGGGAGGATATCCTAATCCAGCGAAATGTCTGCCGTAACTGCGGCTGGATGGGGATGTTCTTCGGCATCCAATCCTGCGGCACCGATGTGCAGATAATCGGCAACCATCTTTCCAATGCCGCCACCACGTTCATGAAGTACGGCATCTACCTCCAGTTCGGCTCCAAAAACAATTACATTGCCGACAACACCATCATCGCGCCGGCTACAGCTCCCATCTTTGACGCGGGAGTGAATACTGTCTATAAATACGCGCTGAAGATCTCCAAGGGCAACGATGGCCAGCTGATCGTCAAAAGCACCAGCGGTCCCGATTACAAAGTCAGCCTCTACACTGCCGGTTCGGATATGGAATGGGAACTGATCGACACACAAATGTCGAATGCCCAAGGCGTGGCCACCTTCACTTATACACCCGGAAGTGATACCTCCGTACACTTCTTCCGGGCCAGCCAGAACCGCTGATCACCGGGGCGCGTCCCCTCCAAAAAAAAGGAACCATGATCTCCCGGACCATGGTTCCTTTTCGATTTTCAGACGGCTTGGATTATGCCATCTTGTTCAAACGAGCCTTCAGATTTTCCAACTGATCTTTCAGGGCTGCGGGCAGATGAGCACCGAACTTGGCAT
>JAFZAR010000186.1 GCA_017557085.1 Verrucomicrobiota bacterium
CAGATCCTTTTTCTGGGTGTGCATATTCTTGAGTGCCGCTGTGATCTGGCTCAGATCCAAGGGCTTTTTGTCCAGACGCATATTGCCCGCGGGGTCTATTTCGATGGTGGCCACGTCATCCGGGCGCAGCGGTTCGGGATCCACTTCACCGCCGCTGGGCAGATCCAGCTTCATGCTCTGCTCCAGCAGGGGAGTCGTGATCACAAAAATGATCAGCAGCACGAAGGTCAGGTCCATCAGCGGAACGATGTTGATCTCGCTGAGGGTCACAAGTGAATTTTTCTGGGAAAAGCGCCGCATGATCAGTCGTCAGAGAGAAATTCCGTTTCGATCTTGGAGGACAGTTCCAGGGCGAAGTTGTCCATTTCCACCGTGAAAGCCCTCAAATTATGTACCAGCCAGTTGTAGAAAAACATGGAAGGAATGGCGACAGCCAGACCGCCGACGGTCGCGATCAAGGCACCGGCCACACCGGGAGCCATGGTCGCCAGATCGGCACTGCCCTTAGCACCCACATAGCTGAACGCGCTCATCACGCCCCACACAGTACCGAGCAGACCGATGAACGGAGAACCGCTGACGGCAATGGCTAACCAGATCAGGCCGGATTCCAGTTTCAGGGATTCTTCGGCCACGGAGCGTTCCATGTTGCCTTTGATATGCTCGATGGTTTTGATGCTCAGGCGGCGTGTGGGCGGCTGAACAGGGATCTGGGAAGCGGGTTGTAAAACGGGTTGTACCGGTGCGACCGGAACAGACTGGGCATAGAGTCCCGGCTGCTGTGCTGTCTGGGGCATGGTCTGGACGGTGCCTTGCGGGAATGTTCCCTGCAGGGTGACATCCGGCGTGACCGGAGGAGGCGGAGGTGGCACAGCCATAGGGTCTGTCATCGCGGGCTGAGCCGGTGTGATCACACGGGCATAGCGATTGGCCTCAGCGCAGGCATCGCGGTAAATGTTGAAGAGGGGGCAGCCTTCCACTTTGACGTTGCGGTTGAAGATGTCCAGAACGTCACTTTGTCTTTTGAATTCTTCCTGAAAAACCCGGTTGAGTTTGCGGGCCCGATACATCTGGGTGACCTTGTAAACCATCACGGACCACGCGATGATAGACATCACTCCCAGAAAGATGAGAATGGCCTTTGTCTCATTAGTGGCTTGTGACCATATATAAAGAAGATCCGGTTCGACCTGTGTCGCTGCTGCTAATACTGAAAAATCACTGAGCATCCTGCTTGATCCTTTTTCAAACTCCCGCTCTTTTGATAATAAAAAACCCTGTTTTGGTCAAGTGGAATCCAGTAAAAAAATAAAATAATTGAAAATTTTTTCACTCTCTCCGTTCAGACGGTGAAAAAATAAAAATGCCGCTCTGTTTTTCAGGGTAAATTTTCAGCAGAGCGGCAGTGAAATCATCGGCAAAAAATCACCATTGATCGTAGTGGACGTACTCCGGTTTGAACCGTGTGCGGGCCTCTTTGGTTTCCGCGGGATGACCCAGCGAGATCGCGCCCACAGGGATGATCTCTTCGGGCATTCCGAAAAGCTGTTTCACTCCGCTGACACGGTCTTCACGCGGATGGATCCCCAGCCAGACGGCACCCAGTCCCAGGGCATGAGCCGCCAGCAGAATGTTCTCGATGGCAGCGGAGCAGTCCTGCAGCAGATAGCTGAGGGATTGGCTGTTGGCCTGGTTCAGATCGCCGCAGACGACAAAGGCCAGCGGAGCCATGCGAAGCATTTTACCGTAAGGCAGAATCTCGGCCAGTTTGTCCAGCTTGGCACGGTCCGTGACCACCAGTATCCGCCAGGGGTCGCAGGCTCTGGCCGAAGGCGCGGACATCCCAGCCTCCAGCAGGGAGCGGATCGTCTGTTCGTCCACCGTTTCCGGGGTATATTGACGGATGCTCCGGCGGCCGTGGATGAAGTTCAGCTTTTCGTTCATGCTTATTCGATCGCTTTAAAGGATTCGCCTTTGCTCAGGCTCAGCGCGAAGGCGGCAAAGATGCGCGGGATCGCTTCCAGATCGGAAATGTTGATCATTTCCACCGGCGAGTGCATGTAGCGGTTGGGCAGACTGACCAGTCCGCTGGGGATGCCGCCGCGGGTCACAAAGACCACGTCCGTATCCGTTCCGCTGGTGCGTGATGTGGCTTCATACTGCACGGGGATGCCGGCTTCCTTCGCCACTTTATCCAGACGTTCAAAGACTTTCGGATGGTTGCAGGCTCCGCGGGTCAGAGTGGGACCTTTGCCCATCTTGGTCTCGCCGTGCTGTGTATGGCTCACGCCGGGATAATCGGTCGCGTGGGTCACGTCCACCACCAGGGCGACATCGGGTTTGACCGAGTAGGCGATCTGCATTGCCCCGCGGCAGCCGATCTCTTCCATAACACTGGATGTGGCAATCACTTCTGCGTTGCATGGCTTGCCGGATTCCTTCAGCAGACGGATGGTCTC
>JAFZAR010000187.1 GCA_017557085.1 Verrucomicrobiota bacterium
GAGGGATTTTCACCCATGACGGCTTCATACTGCGCCTGAATGATCTCATATTTGCCCAGCCAGTAGCCGCTGGTCAGAGTCACCTGATGCAGGATTTCATCCCCGCCGGCACCCAGTTCACCTTCCGGACTGCCCATCATAAATGTGCCCGGCTCGATCCAGTTCAGATCCAGAGCCATACCGCCCGGCAGGGAGACAGTCGCGTCTTGACCCGGCACCAGCGGATCAACCGGTTCATCGGATGCTTTGGCGCAAAAGAACTGCTTCTTGTCACCCAGAGCAATTTTATAAGGGCTGGTCGCGGACGTAACCTCGGACCATGTTACAGCGTCAGAACTCTGAAGGAGTGTTCCTGTGTAGGTAATAACGAGGTTATTACCATTGATTTCGTAATTCAAAGTTGGAGCCGCGGCCTGCGCGGTTACCACTGTTACTGCCAATGCCGCCAATGTGGCGGATATATTTTTAATTGTTATTCTCATCTTTTATGAGCACTTCGTTTTTAACATAACACATTTTCCGCCAAACCGCAAGGGCATATATATGGTTCTGTCACCCCGTCGGGGTTTGATTTCGGGGGAATCGTTACCGGGGATTTCGCTTCGCTCCATCCCCGTCTGTAATCTGTCGCTCCTTCGGAGCTGAGACGCGCGGGTCGCTCGTCTCTACAAAACATATTGTTATTCAAATAATTATCCGTGATTCTTTATTTGAACACGGAGATGATCCCCATGACCAGCAGGGAGAAGATGATCAGGGGCAGAATATAGGTGATATAGCCGCGCATCCAGTTTTGGACTTTCCAGCCGCGGCCCGTGTTGGCCTCGGCCATGAAATTCTTCCAGCCCCAGCCGTTCCGCCAGGTGACAAACAGTACAAAAATCAGCGCTCCCAGCGGCAGCAGACAATTGGAAACCAGAAAGTCCTCCATGCCCATGATGTCCAGCCCCGCGATCTTCACCCGTGACCAGCAGTTGAATCCCAGCACGCACGGCATGGAAAGAAGGCTCAGCACGACGCTGTTGACCAGACACGCTTTTCCCCGGCTCCAGCCCGTGAGATCCCGGCAGCAGGAAATGATATTCTCGAACACGGCCAGCACCGTTGACAACGCGGCAAAGCTCATGAATACAAAGAACAGCATCCCCCAGAGGCGACCCAGCGGCATGTGGTTGAAGATATTCGGCAAGGTCTCGAAAATCAGGCTGGGACCGGAATTGGGAGAGACACCATAAGTGAAACAAGCCGGGAAAATGATCAGCCCCGACACGATCGCCGCGAAGGTATCCAGGACGATCACATTGACCGACTCGCCCAGCAGGGAGTGAGTTTTATCCAGATAGCTGCCGAAGATGGCCATCGAGCCAATGCCGAGGCTCAAGGTGAAGAACGCCTGGTTGATCGCGCCCACGATCACGCTGCCGTTGATCTTGGAAAAGTCCGGCTTCAGGTAGAAGACCAGCCCTTCCCCGGCACCCTTCATCATCACGCTGTTGACGGCCAGCATGACCATGATCCCCAGCAGAGCCAGCATCATGTACTTGGTAACACGCTCCAGGCCGCCGCTGAGACTGAATGAACAGATGAAGAATCCCAGCGCCACAACCGCGATCATATAGACCGCCATCGTGAACGGATCCGAGCAGAGTTTGCCAAACTCCCCGGAAATGCCGGCCGGATCCAGTCCCATGAACTTGCCCCGCGCCGTCGAGCCGCAATAGTAGAGCATCCATCCGGTGACAGTCGTGTAAAACATCATCAGCAGATAATTGCCGGCCATCGCCAGCCAGCCGTGCAGGTGCCAGCGGGTGCCCTGAGGTTCCAGCTCATGGTACATCCGGGCCACGCTTTTGCGGCTGGCACGCCCCAGCGAGAATTCGATCATCAGCACCGGCAGACCGATCACCAGCAGAAAAAATAAATAAATCAGGACAAAAGCGCCGCCGCCGTTCTGACCGGTGATGTAAGGGAACTTCCAGACATTCCCCATGCCGATGGCGCATCCCGCGCTCAACAGAATGAAACCCAGCCGGCCGCCTAACTTTTCTCGCTCCATAAACAATTATCCGTGTCTATTCTAAATAGCTGTGGTTCAAAATGAAGTGGAGCGGGTGACGGGAATCGGACCCGCGTCTCAAGCTTGGGAAGCTCGCATTCTACCATTGAACAACACCCGCTCTAATAAAGCGGTTTTTAAGTTAGCAGAATCGGCCCGCGAATTCAAGCCCTTTGAAGCGGAGATTTTCGCGCCGGAAATAAAAAAGACGCGAACCGGGCCGCGTCTTCGCAAAATCTGATCTTTCAGTCAAATCAATATTCTATCCGCAATTCTCTGGCCGAAGCGGTGTTATCGAACTTCAGCCACATCAAACGGGAAATGACATCGTACTCGAAATCGGTCTGCTTTTCTCCGCCCAGTATCACATTTTTTGGCACATTGGGGATATTGAGCAGCATGATGGCTTTGGTACCGCTGATACCCTCCAACCAGCAGGTGAAAGTGCCGTTCTGCTTTCTGTTCTGGTCTTTCTTTTCGCCCCAGACTTTGCAGGCCGCCGCCAGCACAGAGGGTTCATCCCCTTTCTGGACCTTGTCCAGATTCAGCAGGAAGTAACGGCTGCCGGGAGTGAAATCAACAGAGGTCAGCACCTTGAGCGAAGGATCGAACAGGTTCACGAACCGGCCGTCCACGCCCCAGGGTTCTTCCTGGATAGATTCATCCAGTCCGCCGGCAATGAAATACGGACCGCGGCGCAGTGTGAGACAGCTGCGCTCGTTCAGTTTGACCTTGCGGCTCTGGGATGCCAGGAAACGGAGCGACTCCATCAGGTTCGCCTGCTCGCCCGCGGTGGTGGCGATCTTCTGAGGGCTCTTCTTTTCCACATAGACACAGCCTTTGCCCAGTTTGTAAAGAGTACCGCCCACGGGTGTCACGATCGGATCTTTCACGCCCAGCACCTCCATCAGATGCTCACGAGGCGTGGCGTATTTCCTGCCGTCGGAATTCCACCAGTCTTTGACTGCGTTGAACGGATCGGAATCGTTGTCAATGATGGCCAGCAGACCGCCTTTTTTGACCCAGTCCGCGATGGGCTTGTGATAATCGGGAGAAAGTGGTTTCATGCCCTCGTAGCTGAGGAGGAGCATTTTGTAATCCTTCAGGTAATCCTTGATGCCCACGTTCTCCAGCTGGACCATGTCCACCGGGATGCCGCGCTTGACCAGCGGCAGCGCCAGTCCATAGACATAATCCAGATGCTCCGCGAAACCGAACTCGCCCCGCTCGAACATCAGAGAGTCACTGATGAACTGCCCCACTTTGCTGGAAGGCTGATCCCATTCCCAGTCAGACTGGTTCATA
>JAFZAR010000188.1 GCA_017557085.1 Verrucomicrobiota bacterium
AGAGGAAACCATTGTCAAAGATTCAGAAGGGAATTTCATTATCCAGAACAAACAAAAGCAGAAGAAAGCGGATGTTATTTTCGAGATGGATGAGCAGGGATATTTGAAAACGAGGACTATTTTATATCCTCTGCCCCAAGATGTTTCGGAAGAAAATCCAACATACGCCCTGGGAAACCGGATGGAGTGCTCTTATCAAAAAGGCAAGACTCCGGATTTTTTCCCAAGCGAGATAAAAGTCTATGACCTGATCGGTAAGTACAACAGCACCGAGATCCAGACCAATTTCTACAGTTCTTATATCTTTGACCATTTAGACCTGGATCCACAGTTTTCGAGAAAAGATTTTGCTTTGGGTGAGAATGAAGGAGATACCGATTTGAAGATATACTGGGTCTCCGGAACGAATGTTTTATATAAGACAAGCGAAGGCACGCCCCAAAGAGTACTGACGGATGAAGAAGCGATCCAAAACTGGGATGAACAAAAGAAACTCACATCAGCACACACTCCCAGAAAAAACGGCGTTTATATCGTATTGGCTGTCATTGCTGTTTTGGGTATAGTTTTCTTTGTCATGAGAAAATCACACCGAAAAGGATGATCATTATCCGACTTGCTCCTTCTTATGGATTTCAGTTGAAAAAAAGTTGAAACACCGTTAGACTGATGGCGACTGGAATGTCATTGTTATGAGAAGTTTAAAAAGTCTGATAATTGGTGCGTGTTTAATGATGAGTTTATGTGTTCAAGCGGAAGTCATCCGCCTGTGGGAAGGAGACGCTCCCGGTGCGCAAGGAGCTGAGGATAAGGATATTCCCACTCTGACCGTTTTTAAGCCAGAAGGCAAAGCCACGGGTTCCTCCGTGGTGATCTGCCCCGGCGGCAGCTACTGGGGTCTGGCTGACCATGAAGGCGCGGGTTACGCACGGTTCCTCAACCAATACGGCGTGACCGCTTTTGTACTGAAATACCGTTTGGCTTCAGGTGGTTATCATCATCCCAGCATGATCAGTGACGCGGCCCGCGCGGTGCGCGTAGTCCGCTTCAACGCCGAGAAATGGGGACTGGATCCGAACCGGATCGCCATCATGGGTTCTTCCGCCGGCGGTCATCTGGCCAGCTCATTAGTCACTCATTTTGAGAAAGAAGTGCCGACAGCGCTGGATCCCATCGATCGCCTGAGCTCCCGTCCGGATCTGGGCATCCTCTGCTATCCGGTGGTGACCCTGGGCGAGTTCACCCATCAAGGCACCAAGGAAAACCTTTTGGGCAAAGAGCCTTCCGAAGGGATGATCAATTACATGAGCGGTGAGAAGATGGTCAGCAAGGACACTCCTCCCTGCTTTATCTGGCACACCTGGGAAGACGGAGCTGTACCGGTGGAGAACTCCCTACAGTTCGCGGCCGCTCTCAGAAAAGCGGGCGTTCCCTTTGATCTGCATATCTTTGAAAAAGGCGGTCACGGCATGGGACTGGCCGAGAAGAAAGTCAAAGAGGGCGACACCGAAAAGACAGTCGTCCATCCCTGGGGCAACGACCTGATCTACTGGCTGAAAGCCCGCAAGTTCGTTGACTAAATCATTCTGTTTTGAGGGAGACGCGGGAGTATTCGCGTCTCTCCTTTTAGTATTTCGTAAATCCATAAAATGAAGTTTTATCAAGCGCTCAAAGAGCATTTTGGCATTGGCACTCCCCAGACACCCCTCTACCGCAAGGTGGACTGGATGACGATGGGGATCACTTTTCTGGTCGCCTTCTTTGGTTATCTGATCACACTGGCACCGGACTTGACCCTGGAGGACTGCGGCGAGCTGGCCGTGGGCTCCTACTATGCCGGTGTACCGCATCCGCCCGGATACCCTGTCTGGACGATCTACACCTGGCTCTTTACAGTGCTGGTGCCGATCTCCAATATCGCCTACCGCGTGGCGATCTCCTCGGCCTTTGCCTCGGCGCTTTCCTGCGGTGTGATCGCCCTGCTGATCAGCCGCGGTTCCAGCATGATCCTGGAGACCCTGGAGGAGACGAAAGAACTTGCCCCGAAGATGAGCCATCTGATCTGCGCGCTGTGCGGATTTGTGGGCGGAATGATCTTCGGCTACAATGGATTTATATGGAGCCAGTCTGTCATCGTGGAGGTTTATACTCTCTCGGTGCTTTCACTGGTAACGGTAATGGCGCTGATGATGCGCTGGATGTACGCTCCGGCCCAACGCCATTATTTATACATGGCCATGTTCATGTTCGGCATCTGCTTTACGAACCACCAGTCGCTGCTGGTGGCCGCCATGGGTCTGGAAATGATGGTCATCCTGATCAATCCGACCCTCGGCCGCGAGATGCTGATGGGCAATTCGGTGATCTTCCTCTACGCGCTGATCGGCGCGATCAACGGCAAGTACGCGAACCTGAACCCGGAAAAGGCCATCTTCAGCATCTTCATCGCCGTGGGCATCTCCTCCATCATCGGCTACATTTATCTGGCGGTGAAAAACAAGTACGTGCTGAAGGAATGGTGGCACAATATCGCCGCCGTGTTCGCCTCCGGCTTTGCCTGGCTGCTGGCCAATATGTTCTATTTCTTCATGCCGATCTCCTCCATGACGAACCCGCCCATGAACTGGGGTTACGCCCGGACGGTGAGAGGCTTCTTCCACGCGCTGACCCGCGGTCAATATGAATCGGCCAAACCGACCAATGATCTGCTGATCTTCTTTGACCAGGTGCGTGTGTACACACTGGGCGCACTGAACGAATTCACAATCGTGATGCTGCTGCTGGCGCTGATCCCCTTCCTGATCCTCTTCTTCCTGAAGATGGAAAAGAAACATAAAAACCGCCTTTTCTGGATCTCGATTTTTTACGGCGCGCTGTTCCTGCTGGGACTGTTGGTCTCTCTGAAGAACCAGGTGGCACACGTTCCCATGGCCGGTTACTATGCCAAGTCGCCGGATACTTACATCGGTTTCTTTGCCGGATGGATCATCCTGATGCTGGTTTCCACGCCCTTTGTCTATTACAAGGAGATCTTTGGAAAATTTGAACGCACCTGGCTGGCCGGAACGACCAGTGTTTTCTTCTGTCTGGCGATCCTGCTGCTGATCCTGCTGAACCCCAGCTCGGATAAACAAAGTCAGGATCTGCACAAGGTCTTCTTTACGGCTTCTTACGTCTTTTTCGCCTTGTGGATCGGTTACGGTCTGGCGATCCTGCTGGGATTCCTCTGCACCCGGTACGAACGCTATCGCGAAGCCTTTACCTATGGCGCGGCTATAGCCGGCGGCTTTGCTCTCTACGGTGTGGCAGCTACACTGAGTGATTCCAAAAATCCCCTTTTCATTACCACAGCGATCCTGGGACTGCTGATGACAGCGGCACTGGTCGCTCTGTTCATCTTGAACCGCAAAAAAGCTCCCATGGGACCTGTCTTCATCATTGTTCTGTTCGTGCCGGTCTATACGGTAATGGCGCACTGGTGGGACAATGAACAGCGCGGGCACCTCTTCGGTTTCTGGTACGGGCATGATATGTTCACTCCGCCTTTTGAGCAGGCGGACGGCACACCGCTTTACCCGGAAATGACGAAAAACGCCATCCTTTTTGGCGGAACGGATCCCGGTCGTTTTTGTCCGACATACATGATCTTCTGCGAGAGCTTTATCCCTCCCGAAAAGAGACGCGATCCGAAATTCGACCGCCGCGATGTTTATATCATCACGCAGAACGCTTTGGCGGACGAACCGTACCTGGATTACATCCGGGCTCACTATTTCCGCTCCAGTCAGAAGGATATGCCCTTCTTCTCCGAGCTGGTGAAAACAAACACCGCCAAGATGCCGGGCTTCATCGGCAAACCGATAGACTGGTTCGCTCAAAAACTGGACAATACGTTCATGGCTTACGGTGCCAAGGTGGAAGCCAAACGCCGCAGCGAGGGAGTCTATCCGCCAAAAGAGATTTATACTCCTTCCGATATTGATTTCTACAATGCCTACATGGAATATATGCGCGATGCCACGGAACGCGCTGAAAAAGGAATGCTCCGTCCCGGTGAGATTTTCGATCCGCGCACAGGAACCGTCTCCGGTCAGGGTGCCGTCATGGGCATCAATGGGCTGCTGACGAAAGTCATTTTCGATCACAACCCGAACAATGAGTTCTTTGTGGAAGAATCCTTCGCGCTGGACTGGATGTTCCCCTATCTGACACCCTACGGGATCATCCTGAAGCTGAACCGTGAACCAGTTGTGGAATTCACCCAGGAGCTTGTTGACAAGGATCATGAATTCTGGTGCAAGTATATGGATCGTCTCTGCGGTAACTGGATCACCTACGATACCTCCATCAGCGAACTTTGCGACTTTGCCGTGGACGTTTATCTGAAAGGCGACTTCAGCAACTACAAAGGCGACATGAAGTTCATCCGCGACAATGACGCGCAAAAATCCTTCTCCAAACTGCGCTCCGCGGTGACAGGTCTCTATTGGTGGCGCGTCAACTACGCGACTTCGACTGAAGAGCAGCAGCGGCTCCTGAAAGAAGCGGAATTCGCCGGCAAACAAGCCTTCGCGATATGCCCCTTCTCACCGGAAGCTCTCTACAAACTGGTCAACGTTCTGGCCGTTCAATCCCGCTTTGATGAAGCGATAGATCTGGCGTTGACAACACTCCGCTTCGACCCCGAAAACCGCGGTATCGAGGAAGTCATCGCGACGATCATCCGTATGCGTGATGAATACAAACGCGGGCAGCAATCCGCCACCATCCAGCAGTTGGAGGGTCTTTACAGAGCCGACACTAATCATATCTCCAACACCGTGGCACTGGCAACCGCCTACCTCAACGACAACCGTGTTGCCGAGGCACAGGAACTTCTCCTCAATGTCATGCCCCGGCTGAAGAAGCTCAACGATGAGAATCCGGGCGATCCGGAAAACGCCATGTATCTGTTCGCCACTTACACGATGACATCGCAGGAAGATCAGGCAAGACAGGTCATAACGAACCTTCTGAAGAATAAAGACCTCTCCCTGACAGGTGTGATCGCCGCGGCTCAGGCCATGCTCAAGATCGGCGACGCGGACGCGACCCTTTCGATCCTGCAGCGCGCGGTCGAAATGGCTCCGGACAACGCGGAGATCCTTTACGATCTGGCGGCGATTGAGTGCATCCTGGGTGATCAGGCTCTGTCACTGGAACATCTGACTCACGCTATCGAGCTGAATCAGGTCCAGCGGCAGACCAATCCCGCCGCGAGGGATATTTTGAGTGTACTACAACAGGATCAACGCTTTGAGAAGTTAAGAAACGATCCCAACTTCCCAAAGAAATAAGAATCGCAACTTTCGGTCTCCGACAGTGTTTGATAAACAGTGAGGACAACTGAACAACTTCACTGCAATGGTGCTTCTTTCAACATCTTTGCACGCGCCCGCCTACAGGTGATCCTGGGAATGGCGGCGGCATTGTTTATTTGTCCGCAAAGTGACCTCTATTCGGCGGAAACCCCGGCAGCGGCTCCCACTAAACAAGTGGAGAAAACAAATACTGTTCAGGATGTAAAAGCGCCCGCTCCGCTGAAATCCACTGAATTCTTTTCCCAAAGCGAAAAGAAAAAAGACTGTCTGAACGCCTCGATCGAAGGAGCACCGCTCAAAACGGTTCTGCGCCAGCTGGCCACCGTCACAGGGTGGAAGGTATTCATGGAACCGGGACTGACCCGCACGGTCAGCGCGAAATTCAAAGACCTTCCCTCTCATGAATCACTGCCCCTGCTTTTCGGCAGTCTCAACTATGCTCTGGTGTCAGACGGCACCCATGGACAGCGACTGCTGGTATTCCAAAAAGATCAGAAAGATGCTACGGAATTCATCCGTCCTGATCTTTCCCAGCCGATCCCTAATGAGCTGGTCGTAGTCCTCAAAAAAGGCTCCAAGCTCACACCGCAGGAGATCGCCCAGCTGATTGGCGGCAAAGTCGGTGCTGTCAGCAAAGACGGCATGGCTATCCGCTTTATCTTTGAGGATGAGGAAGGTGTGGCCAGAGCCAAAGAGATCCTGGCCAAGCTGATGGAATCCGACGTTGACTCCATGCAAAATAATTACTACATGGTCTCGCCGGAGACAGCCCGCGCTTTCGTCTCCCAAGGACTTGCCGTTCCCAGAAAAGTAACAGCCGTTTCGGGTGAAAAGACCACCATTGCGTTGATCGATTCCGCTCCGCACCTGGACGGCATCAACTACAGCGATGTTCTGCTTACTCCTGTGGATTTCACAGGTGAATATACCAAGAGCTACAATTTATCCTCCGGCCCGACCCATGTGGACAGTATGCTGGGATCCTCGCTCTTCTGGCTGCAGAACAGCGGCTATGACGCGCTCGATTTCAATTATCTGCCGCTGATCGCGATTGGATCCGAGGGATATGGTGATGCTTTTTCTGTAGCCGAAGCGGTAAACTATGCCAACGCCGCCGGAGTGGATGTCATCAATATCAGCCTGAGCGGTGATGGTTATTCACACTATTTGAACGATGCTATTCAGGGTGCGCTCGCAAACGGCCGAACGATTGCCGCAGCTGCCGGAAATGAACCTACCGGCCAAATAACTTACCCGGCCGGTTACAAGGGTGTAGTTGGTGTTACCGCCTTGGAACGGGGACAAATCGCTCCCTACGCGAATTACGGAAATTTTGTGGACGCGGCTACAGCCGGGACCGGGCTCTTCTATTTTGATGATTCCTGGTA
>JAFZAR010000189.1 GCA_017557085.1 Verrucomicrobiota bacterium
CGCCGACAAAAAAATCAACGCCTTGTTCATCTCCGGTGACGACGTAGGCGCTCACCAATGGCGGGTGACTCAGGAGGAATACCGCAACATGCTGCTGGACACCGGTAAATTCGATGTCCGTGTCTGCGAGGATATGAATATCCTGGAATCCTCAAAAGCCCTCAACAAGTACGACCTTGTCCTCTTTGTTCGTTCCAATGTCTCCGGGGAACCTCTCTCCGACCAGGCCAAGGCCAATCTGGAATACTTTGTCAATAACGGCAAGGGACTTGTGATCAACCACATGGCCAGCGGCTCCTTCCCCGAATGGCTGGAGTTCAAAAAAATGTGCGGTGTTTACTGGAGTCCCAAAGACGGTTCCGGTCACGCTCCTGGCACCCATGTTTTTGATGTAACAGTCACCAATCATGATCACCCGGTCACCAAGGGCATGGAAAACTTCCAGGCGGATGACGAACTTTACTCCGCCCTGGTTGTCGCTCCCGACACAAAATACGACATTCTGGCAACAGGCAAAACGACTTTTGAAAAACGAAAAGGAATGAATGAGCCTCTGGCCATTACCGTAAACTATGGCAAAGGCAGAGTCTTTCATCAATGCTTCGGCCATGATCAGAAAGCCCTCAAACAAAAGGGGGTACGAAATCTGGTCGTCAGAGGCTGCGAATGGGCCGCCACCGGCAGTGTAACGGAATAACACTTTTACCGTATAGCCAAAAAGAGAGGGAACCACTTCCCTCTCTTTCACATTCCAAATCTTTATCTTTAACCTTTGCCCAGGCGGGATTTTTCAATAGGACATCCGGGGACGACCCATTTGCCACCGCAAGCCGCAGATTCATAAAGCGCGGTCAATATCGCGATATCCTTGCGGCCTTCCTCCGCTTCCATCAGAGCCGGGCGCCCTAAACGGATCGCCTCGATGACATCCGCCAGGAAGGGTGTGTGGCCTCTGCCATACACGTTCGGGACATCCTGAGAGAATTGAGTCTTGATCTGCTCATCCTCCGGACGTTCTTCATCAAATTTCCAATACAGGATCTTGTTCACCGCGTGGCCGCCAATGATGACGGAGCCTTTCTCGCCCAGCAGACTCAGTGAGCCTTCCAGATCCTCCGGCCGTGTAGCCACCGTCGCCTCAAAAGCTCCCAGCGCTCCGGATTCAAACTCAAAGGTCGCCAGCGCGGTATCTTCCACTTCGATATTCAGCAGACGAGTGGCGGTCTTGCAGAACATTTGCTTGATGGGTCCCATAAACCACTGGAGCAGATCCAGATGATGACTTGCCTGCTGAGACATGACTCCGCCGTCCAGCAGCCATGTGCCGTGCCAGTTATCCTGTTCATAATACTTCTGATAACGACGCCAGCGCACACGCACGGTTCCCATGACCATTTTCCCGAAGCGACCTTCTTCCAAAGCCTTGCGGGCCGCAACCACCGCCGGGTTGAAACGGTTCTGCTTGATCACAAAGAGACGGCAGTTATTCTTTTTGCAGGCAGCGATCATCGCGTCGCAGTCGCTCACCTTCAGGGCCATAGGTTTCTCGGTAACGATATGCTTGCCGTACTGCGCCAAATCTATCACAACAGGCGCATGATACCCCGTAGGAACAGCCACGTTCACGATTTGGATCTCCGGATGCTCCTCCATCATCTTATGAAAATCGGTGTACCAGGGAATGTGATATTTCTCCCCTTTGGATTTTGCCTTTTCGGGATCCAGATCACAAACGGCAACCAGTTCTGAAGGGATATTTCCCGATGTCAACGCGCTCAGATGATTCTCAGACACCCGACCGCATCCAATTAATCCAAATTTATACTTTTCTTCGTTCTGCATGATTGTTTTTATTTCGCAAATAGCGCAACAGTAAATTAAATCCTACCCATAATACCGCAAAAGCAACGACCGCCAGAAAAAGCATCCATGTCAGATTCTTTCCCGATGTTTCCAGCAGTCCCGCGCCGACCAACGCGCAAGGCAACGCCTCAGGTATCTGCCCGATGAGCGTTCCCAAAATATAATCCCTGTTGCGGACGGTAGAAAGCCCAAAAGCAAAATTTATGGCAATTCCCGGCAGAGGAACCTGACGGGCCAGGATCACCGCACCCAGCCCCTCATCCCGGATAAACTTTCCGGCTACCGGATATTTTTTCAAATACTTTTCAACAAAAGGTCTTCCGCCCCAGCGGACAAAGAGAAACTGGAGATAATACGCCAGCAGTGTTGCCGCTACCGCATAGATAAGTCCCAGCCACCAGCCGAACGCCATACCGCCGATTGCGCAAAAAAGGAGCCGAGGCATCCCCAGCAGGATGAGGAGAGTCACTCCAATCAGAAAAATGATGTGCCCCTTCCAGCCGAACTCGATGATTTTTTGCGCACTCTCCTGAACGGAAGAAACATACTCTTTGACAGGCGCGTGCAGTCCTAACCCGATCAGCAGGAGCAGAAAAAGAACGAGCGCGATCGTCCGCTTGACCGGAAAACGTTTCTTTCCCTCTTTTCCAGGGGATTTATTCAATGGAGCCTGGGGGGAATTTTCCATCATTAAAATCTTGTTAGTATCTAACAGCGGCTGTCAGACTTCATGACTTCTGCCGCCTTTGACTACACGGCTGCGATACCAACGCATTCCCAGGCAGTCTTTGATCCCTCTCCACAAGCGATTCCCCACTCCATACTTGGAAACACCGCGAGTGCGGGGACGATGATTGATATAGATTTCCTCCACCCGGTAACCCTGGTATCTGAGCATCGTTGGCAAAAAACGGTGCATCCCGTTGAAAACAGGAATCTCCCGCAAAGCCTCCCTGCGGATGGCGCGATAGGTACAACCGGCATCCGTGATCTTATCCCCGGTGATCCAGTTCCGATACGCGTTGGCAATCTTCGTGGACATCCGCCGAACGAAATCATCCTGACGTTTTCTGCGCACACCGCAGACCGCCGTCACTTCCGGCTTCATTGCTTCCAAAAACGCGGGAATATCCGCCGGATCCATCTGCTGATCCGCGTCCATTGTAATCACGATCGCACCGCGCGCGTATTGCATACCGGTCGCTTCACCCGCGCTCTCACCAGAATTGACAGTATGATCGATGATCCTGAGCCACGGATAAGCACCGCGCAGCTCTTTGAGAGTGGTTAAACTTCCATCCGTGCTGGCATCATTGACACAAATCACTTCAAACTTTTTCCCTGTAGAGGTCAAAGCTTCATCCAGTTCCTGCATCAACGGTCCCACGTTTTCCTCTTCATTATAAACGGGGATAACTACAGATATGTCTATATCTTCCTGTTCCATGAACTTAAGTTACTTTGAAAGATACTCTTTAACTGCCTCCGCGACCGTCTCGACTTCATCTTTGCGAATGGCGGGGTGCATTGGCAATGAAAGCATGTGAGCGCAGGCATCTTCCGCCACAGGGAACGACCCCGCTCCCTGATTGAAACGGCTGTAAGCCTTTTGCAGAGAAAGCGGCATCGGATAATGCACACCACTGTCTATATTCCTGGTTTTCAAAAAGCTTTGCAAACCTTCACGATCCGGGACGATCACCACATACACATGGTAGATCGGTTCGGTATTCGGCAGCACCTTGGGAACGATGATGTTTTTCACTCCCGCGAAAGCCTCGTCATACCAGCGGGCGGCTTCTCTGCGTGCCGCGTTCCATTTATCTAAGTGAGGCAGACACACATTCAGCAGCGCGGCCTGGAGCGTATCCAGACGGGAATTGATCCCCTCAAATTCATGTTCATACTTTTGCATACGTCCATGATTAGAGAACATCCGCATCCACTTCATCTTATCCGGATCCTTCGCGGTAAAGGCACCTCCATCGCCAAAACCGCCCAAGTTCTTCGACGGGAAAAAGCTGAATGTCGCGGCATCGCCAAACGTTCCCACATATTTTCCGTCATATTTCGCGCCTTGCGCCTGAGCACAGTCCTCGACCAGCGGCAGTCCATGCTTCTTTGCGATGGCCAGCATGGCATCCATATCCACCGGCTGACCATATAAATGGACCGGCAGCAAAGCCTTAGTGCGAGGAGTGATCTTCTTTTCCACCTCGGATGCGCTCAGGAAAAAGTATCCGGGCTCCAAATCACAAAAAACAGGAGTCGCTCCGCAGAGCGTGATCGCTTCCGCTGTCGCTATTGCCGTATGGACCGTTGTGATGACCTCATCCCCTTTCTTAACACCTAAACCCTTCAACACGGAAAAGATGGCACTCGTTCCACAGGCAGCCCCACAAACTTCACGGACTCCCATCCATTGAGCCATATTGGCCTCAAAATCTTTAACCTCTTTACCCCCAATGTAAACACCTCCATCTATCACTCGCGCCGCGGCTTCGAGAAGTTCTTCGCGGATCGGTTGATGAAAGCGATTGATATCAACAAATTTTATACGTTCCATACTGGATTGGCTCTACGGGCATTCCTCACTTTAGGAAATCATCCCAAGTGCTTCTTTTTACTCTTTTTTCAATAAAATTCAAGCATTTAGAAGCAAAATGCACAAAGGGGAGAAAATATTTGAAATAAATGGTGCTCACTAGAAGATTCGAACTTCTGACCTCTTCCGTGTGAAGGAAGCGCTCTTCCACTAAGCTAAGTGAGCTCACCTCAAGCGCCAGCAAGCCTATAAAAAATCAGAAAAATTTCAAGCATTTTCAGCAACTTTTCAAAAGTTCAAAGCTGATACCGAATGTTTCTCTTTTTTAAAATCCAATATAATATTTTGATAATAAATCAGTAATGAACATTTTTCAAGTTGTCGTTCTTTCCAGAGTTTTATCTCAACTCTTTTCGGGAAATGAGGTTTGCTTTTTTGCTGTATCAGACAAAATCCACAAATAAAGTTGATTTTTTGTATAATAAACGCTACTAATTGCCGTGTTGGAGGCAATCTTGGCCTCTTATTTTTTAGACATGAATATTGCTATCATCGGTCCCAATTGGGCCGGAAAAACGACCTGTTCCAAAAAAATCGCGAAAGAGTTTGGTCTTGTACGATTCTCTTTAGGTCAAATGATCAAAAAATCTATCCATGATCATACCTTTCTGGGAATCATGACCCGTCCTTACGCGCTGCGCGGCAACTTTGTCCCGGATGAAGTGGCCAATGCCGCCCTCGAAGAAAAAGTCACCTCAAACCCGGAAGCCAGAGGCTTTGTATTCGACGGGTTCCCCTGTACCCTGTACCAGGCCATTTACATGATCGATCTGCTTCAAAAGCAAGGAACCAAGCTGGATGGTGTCGTTTTTATGAAAGCGACTCCCGATGTGACCTACGCCAGGGCGATAGAGCACAAGAACAGCAATAGCAATGGCCAAATAGAGAAAACACCGGAAGGCATCATCGCGCGCATCAATAATTATAAAAGCGTGGCGGAATCTATCCTGCGTCTTTTTGCTCATTCTACTTCCTTCTTGATCGTGGACGCGGAACGCCCGGAAGACGAGGTCTATTCCCAGATCCAGAAATTCATCAAGGAAGTTGAAACAAATACTTTCAAACCGGAACCGATCGAAAAGACGGAAAGCCAGATCGACCAGTTCCTGGCCACCTATCACCTTTCCGAAAAAACTCCCGTCACCAGTCATCTGAATCTGGTTCTGATGGGACCTCCGGGCTGTGGTAAAGGCACTCATGCCGCCCCGCTTTCCGAGTATCTCTCGGTTCCAGCGATCGCGACAGGAAATCTTTTCCGCGAGCATCTGAAAAATAAAACACCGCTGGGCGCTATCGCCGGCGCGTTCATCAACTTAGGTCGACTGGTCCCGGATGATGTGACCGCGGCCATCGTTAAGAACCGCCTGAATGATAACGATGCGATGCACGGTTTCATTCTGGATGGTTTTCCCAGAACCGTTCCGCAGGCGGACGCATTGGATACGATCCTCACCGTTTCCAGCAGGAGTTTGGATGGTGTGATCTATATCAATGTGCCTGATGATGTCATCATCAAGCGTATTGCCGGACGGCGTTTC
>JAFZAR010000190.1 GCA_017557085.1 Verrucomicrobiota bacterium
ATATGACGGCAACAGCGAGGTTTATCTGATCCCGGCTGAAGGCGGCGAGCCTCAACGGATCAGCTGGACCCCGACACTGGGCCGTGATGATGTATCCGACCGCATGGGCCCCAATAACATCGTGATGGGCTGGAAAGGGAACGAGGGTGTGATCTTCCGTTCCCGCGGGCTGGAGTTCAATGACTGGAAAGGCCGCCTGTTAGTGGCACCTGTTGACGGCAGTATGCCGGATCAGCTGCCCTTCTCCAGAGGTGCCTGGTGTTCACTCTCCCCGGACGGCAAGAAAATAGCCTATAACCGGGTCTTCCGCGAGTTCCGTACATGGAAGCGCTACCGCGGCGGTCAGGCGGATGATGTCTGGGTCTATGATTTTGAGAGCGGCCAGACAGAGAATGTCACTCAGAACCCGGCTCAGGATATCTTCCCGATGTGGCACGGAAACAAGATCTATTTCGTGTCCGACCGCGACGAGAACAAGCGGATGAACGTGTACTGCTACGACCTCCAAAGCAAGGAAACGAAGAAGCTGACGGACTTTACGGAGTACGATGTGAAGTATCCTTCTCTGGGCGACAAGGCGATCGTTTTCGAGAACGGCGGTTTTGTTTACAAGATGCTCCTGGATGTGGATAACCCGAAAGCTGAAAAGGTGGAGATCGCTCTGGCAGAGGATCATTCACAGAGACGCACCCGTATCGAGAGCGTTGTGAATTATTTGAGAGAGTACGGCGTTTCCCCGGACGGGAACCGTGCTTTGTTCGTTGCTCGCGGCGATGTGTTCACCGTTCCGGCCAAGTATGGCGAAACCCGCAATTTGACCCAAAGCCCCGGAGCGCATGACCGTGACGCGATCTGGTCTCCGGACGGCAAGTGGATCGCCTACATCAGCGACCGCACCGGTGAGGACGAGATCTGGGTACAGGCTCAGGACGGCAAAACGCCCGCCCGCCAGGTGACCCAGAACGGCATGGTCTATAAATACGCGCCGCAGTGGTCGCCGGACAGCAGCAAGATCGCCTGGAGCGACCGCACGCAGAAGCTCTATTACACGGAAGTGGAGAGCGGCAAGACGGTGCAGGTGGCTTACTCACCGAAGTGGGAGATCACCCAGTTCGACTGGTCGCCGGATTCCAAGTGGATCGCCTGGGCGCATCCGGAAGAGGAAGACCTGAACCGCATTTATGTGTATTCACTGGAGACAGCGGCTTCTGCGCCGGTGACGGATGGCTGGTATCACAGCAGCACACCTGTTTTCAGCAAGGACGGCAAGTATCTGTTCTTTGTGTCGGCGCGTGATTTCAGTCCGGTCAGCAGTGAGACGGAGTTCAACTACGCGTATTTCGATATGGAGCGCATTTACCTGGTCACACTGGCCGCGGATACGGAATCACCCTTCAAACCGAAGAGCGATGAGGTCGCCATAGAAAAAACAGAACCGGCCAAAGACGAAAAAGACGCGAAGAAGGAAGAAGCCAAAGAAGTGACGGTGAAGATAGACGTTGACGGCATCATTGACCGCATCGCGATATTGCCCGGCGCGCCCGGTTCCTACTACGGCCTGACCAGCCAGGGTGATAAATTGTTCTACATGAGGACCAGTCGCAAAGAGAGCGGTTCCACTCTGTACAGCTACGAACAGAAGGAACGCAAAGAAAACAAACTGGGCACCGTGAGCGGTTACCAGATCAGTGCCAACGGCAAGAAGATGCTGGTTCATTCCGGCAAAGATTACGCCATCATGGATGCTTCCGCCGGCAAGGTGGAAATGAAAGACACATTAAACCTGAGCGGTCTGAAGATGACGGTGGATCGTCAGTTGGAATGGCGGCAGATCTTCAATGAATGCTGGCGCCAGATGCGCGATTTTATGTACGATCCCAATCTGCATGGCGTGGATTGGAAACTGATGCGCGAACGCTATTCCAAACTGTTGGACAGTGTGAACGTCCGTCAGGATCTGACTTACATCATCGGTGAGATGATCGGCGAGCTCAATATCGGTCACGCTTATGTGGGCGACGGCGACTATGCCAAACCGAACCGGGTCCCGGTAGGTCTGCTGGGCGCGGATATCGTGAAGGATAAAGAGACCGGAGTCTATCAGATCAAGAAGATCTATCGCGGTCAAAACTGGGCACCGAATACCCGTTCGCCTCTGACCGAGATCGGCGTCAACGCCAAGGAAGGGGATTACATCCTGGCAGTGAACGGCAAGTGCGCCAAAGAAATCAAGAATATCTATGAAGCGCTGAACGACACAGCCGGTTCACAGGTGACATTGGTTCTGAACTCCACACCGCAGTCCGAAGGCAGCCGCGAAGTCGTGGTGGTGCCTGTAGCGGACGAGCAGGATCTGCGCTACTACAACTGGGTAGAGAACAACATCGAAAAGGTGAACAAAGCCACGGGCGGCCGTGTGGGTTATATCCATATTCCCGACATGGGTGTTCCGGGCATGAATGAGTTTGTGAAACACTTCTATCCGCAGCTGACCAAGGAAGCGCTCATCATTGACGTGCGCGGCAACGGCGGCGGCAATATTTCTCCGCAGGTCATGGAACGTCTTTTGCGTGATTCGGTCATGATCAAGATCGTCCGCAACACGATCCCCGGCTGGGAACCCGGTATGCAGGTAGGGCCGAAAGTCTGCCTGATGGATGAGTTTTCCGCGTCCGATGGAGATATTTTCTCCTTCCGGTTCAGACATTACAAGTTGGGACCGCTGATCGGTAAACGCTCCTGGGGCGGTGTTGTGGGTATCCGCGGCAGTCTCCCTCTGGTGGACGGCGGAATGCTTCGCAGACCGGAATTCGCGAAATACAGCCTGGATGGCAAGGAGTGGGTCATGGAAGGTCATGGCGTGGATCCCGACATCGAGGTGGAAAACGATCCGGCTCGTGAATTCCTGGGCGAGGATGCTCAGCTGAGCCGCGGTATCGTGGAAGCTCTCAAAGCACTGGAAACCAGCGCTCGGAAAGTTCCGCCTCCGCCGGCTTATCCGGTCAAAGCCAAGTAAGGCTTTTATAAAATAAAAAATGGCTCGCCGGTATCGTTCCGGCGGGCCTGTTTGAGAAAGGATTTGAACAATGTATTATATTATTGGAAAAGATGGTAAGGAATACGGACCCATTGGAATAGTGGAACTTCAGCAGTGGATCCGCGAGTGTCGGGTTGTTGACGTTACGCTGGTAAAGCCGGAAGGAGCGGATCAATGGATGCCGCTGAAAGATATTCCGGAGCTGGCCGGGCTGCTGGGAGGGATGAGTCTTCCTCCTCCGCCTGTCATACCCGCGGAGAAGAAAACGTCCGAAGAAAGCGAGCTGGCGTTCTGGGGATTTTGGATCAGCATGATCAGTCTTTCATGCTGCTGCTTCTGGCCCTGGGGACCCATTATCAGTGTGATTCTTTGTATCCTGGGATTGGTGGAGATCCAGAAGAATCCGAACCTGAAAGGAAAGGGTCTTGCCATTACGGGAATCATCGTCGGCGCGATATTGATCCTCATCTGCGGGATAGGCGGATGCGGAGGAATGTTGAGCACGCATGGGGATTTTCCGGATGGTTTCTACAAAAATTTTGATAAACACATCGAGTGGAAAATAGGACGCTGAGTCCTTGGAATGTTTCGATGAGACCGCAGAAAGATCGAAGCATTCCACTGATCTGGCATCAATGCGCGGTGATTGCCGGCTGGTGCGCGGTCTGTTCGTTTGTCTATATCCTGTGGCGATTCGCGCCTGAAGAGCATTCCTTTTATCCGCGCTGTGGATTTCTGGAAATGACCGGATGGCAGTGCGCTGGCTGCGGGATGCTGAGGGCGACTCACGCGCTGGCTCATGGGGAATGGCTGGAGGCACTGCGTTATAATGTGCTGTGGGTCGTCGCGCTGCCGGTGATATTGGGAGTGTGGATTTGGCATAGCGTGGCCGTTTTTCGGGGAAAGCCCCGGCAGGTGTGGAACAGCCTGAAAAACCATCCGGGTTATTGTATAGCCGCGGCTCTGATCGCACTTGGTTATATGATCTTGAGGAATGTGATGGTGGGGTTTTAAAATAAAAATTACAAATACAGCTGTTATTTATGAAAAGAATTGAAATTTATTTCCGTAGTTTACTTTGCGTGGGCATTCTATTTTTAGGAAGTATGGCAAACGCTGCGGATCCGTTGGTAAGCGTAAGCGGTTTGACCTGCGAGCAAAGAACAGATCCGCTGGGTGTGGAAGCGGCATCGCCTGCTTTTGGTTGGCAGATCCGTTCCGGAGCTTATGAGGTAAAACAGGA
>JAFZAR010000017.1 GCA_017557085.1 Verrucomicrobiota bacterium
AAAAAACGCAACGCCCACACGATCTTCGGAGCAATAGGGGATGAGCTGGAAAAGGAGGGGATCACCCTGATTTCCGCCGTGCCCTGGCTGAAACCCGTCATGCCGGGAGAAGGTTTTACCGCCGGAGTCACCCCATCGGATCAAGTGCGCTCGGATGCCGAATACGGCTTTGAGATCGCGAAAGCCATCTCAAAACTGGAAATCGGTCAGACCGTCGTTGTAAAAGAAGGAACCACCTTAGCCGTAGAAGGTTGGGAAGGAACAGACGCCTGTATCAGCCGCGGAGGCGAACTCTCCGGAGGGAAGGGGGCCGTTGTTGTAAAAGTCGCTCGCCTGAACCATGATATGAGGTTCGACATTCCTTGTGTGGGGATGAAGACCCTGGAGAACTGCAAAGGCAAAGGCATCTGCGCCATCGTCTTTGAGGCGAATAAGACCCTCCTGCTGGATCAGCCGGAAATCTGTTCCTACGCCAAAAAAATCGGCATCACCCTGATGAGCTACAGCAAACCCGAAGCTCTGCCGTAACTCATTTTAACGGCAAAAGCGGCTGCTCCTGTTCCAAACGGGGTACCTCCGGGATCGCGGCTTCTTCGATCGCCTTGAATATCTGCTCAAACCACCAGCGGGCCTGGCTTCTGGTCGCGCGCGGTTCTCTTTTTGTTTTTTTATTCGTCACCGATGTGAAAAGTAATTGCTGTCTTTCCATATAACGCTTTCCTTTCAAAAGCAGGTCTATTTTCCCACAAGGACTAGGACATCCGCAGTCCTACCCTAAAAAATTTTTCAAAATTTTTTAATTTTTCCACCATGGGATTTGTTTCTTGATTCCTTTGGAGAATAAGAATACCTTTATCCACGCAGAGTGTGAAATCTGAACAGACAACATTGACACGCGGGCTTCTCTTTTTCGCTGTGAAAGAGGAGGCGGCTCCTTTGGACAAGTGGCTCCAGCGTCACGGATGGAAGGCCGTCATTTCTCCGCAGGGCAGGGGAGAGGTAGAGTACACCCATGAGGGTCGTGTCCTGCGTCGGATCCTGACCGGCATGGGCCGGGAGAAAGCCGCGGAAGTTTCAGAAAAAGCCCTCAGCGATTTCACACCGGACTTTGTTCTTACCTGCGGTTTCGCCGGAGCACTCAATCCCGCTTTGAAGATCGGCAGTGCGGTTTGGGATACAAATCCGCCGGCCAAAGAAAATCCGATCCTGCTCGCTTCTTTTCCCACGGTGAAAAGGAGCCGACCGGTTTTTCTCTGCGCGGAAAAAACCATCCGCTCTTCGGAAGAAAAATCTTATCTCTTTCAACAGACCGGTTATCAGGCAGTGGAAATGGAATCCGGGATCATCATGGAGATCTGCGACACACGCAGTATCCCCTGTGTGACGTTCCGAACGATCTCCGATTCCGCGCGGCAGGATCTCCCGCTCGACTTCGACCGGCTGATGAAAGACAATGGAAAGATATCTGTTTCGCGCCTGGCCGGAGAGATCCTTCTTCATCCGTTCAAGATCCCGGCGCTGATCCGTCTGGGGATGGATTCCGGACGCGCGGCGCAAAGCCTGGCATATCATTTGAGCAAACTTTTAACCCAACTATTTTTTAACAAATAAAGCTATGAAAAATATTTTATCATTTCTGTTCCAATCCGTGGTTTGTTCCGCGCTGGTGATGAGTGCGTTTTCCGCGCAGGCGGAAGAAAACCGTTACATCGAATCATGGGTCACTCTGCCGGACCGCTCAGCCTTGTTTCAAAAACAGGCGGATCGCATCTATTTCAACCGGGGCAGCAATCCCGGTTTCGCCATCATCGTGGATGACCGTCAAACTTTTCAAACCATGGACGGTTTTGGATTCGCGCTTACCTGGGGAAGCGCTGTCCATTTGCAGGCCATGTCCGCTGAAGCCCGCGCGAAAATACTGAAGGAATGCTTTGGCAGTGATGAAAGCAGTGTCGGGTTCAGTTATATCCGTCTGAGTCTCGGTGCGTGTGACCTGAACAGCTTTGTTTATTCCTATGACGATCTGCCGGAAGGGGAGACCGATTTTGAAATGAAAAAATTCGATCTGGGGCATGACCATGACTGCGTCCTCCCGATGCTGAAAGAGGTACTGGCCATCAATCCGAATATCAAGATCATGAGCTCGCCCTGGTCGGCTCCCACGTGGATGAAGACCAATGGCAAAGTCCGCGGCGGCTCCCTGAAAAAGGAGTGCTACGATGCCTATGCGCTTTACTTTGTAAAATACATCCAGGCCATGGCCAAAGAAGGGATCACGATCGATGCCATCACCATCCAGAATGAACCGCTCAATTCCAACAACACACCCAGCATGGTGATGACCGATCTGGATCAGCAGCTGTTTATCAAGAGACATCTGGGACCGCTTTTCAAAAAGAACGGCATCACTACCAAGATCATTCTCTTTGACCACAACTGCGACCGTCCCGATTATCCCCTGAGTGTCCTCAGCGATCCTGATGCCGCGCAATATGTGAACGGCTCCGGGTTCCATCATTACGGAGGTGACATCAGTGCCCTGTCGCTGGTACATCAGGCGCGGCCCGACATGGATCTTTATTTCACCGAACAGATGGTGATCGAGCGTCCCGGCAGTCAAACCATCGCGATCGCCCAGCAGGTCAAACGGCTCATCATTGACTGCCCCCGCAACTGGAGCAGAAATGTCCTCCTCTGGAATCTGGCCGCGGACAAAAACAATGATCCTCACACAGACAACGGCGGCTGCCCGATCTGTCAGGGAGCGCTGACACTGGAAGGGGATCAAGTCACACGCAATCTGGCTTACTATGTCATCGCGCACGCGTCCAAACTGGTCCCACCGGGTTCCGTCCGCATTGCTTCCACCGCACCTTATGACAGCACGATCAACATCACTTCGGATGAAGAACGCCGTGAAGTCAAACGCGCGACCGTTGTTGAACACAGCAATGTACTGCCCAATGTAGCCTTCAAAACACCGGATGGAAAAATCGTCCTGATCGTTGCCAACGACAGCTGGATCAGCAGCGGTGGACGCATCCAGCACAAAGGACAAAGCGCCAATTTCCGTCTGCCTCCGGGCGCGGTCGGAACTTTCGTCTGGCCCGCTGAATAAATTTTTTCGCAACTTTTTATTACAGCTGGTTTTTAATCCTATGTG
>JAFZAR010000191.1 GCA_017557085.1 Verrucomicrobiota bacterium
AAGGCAATGTGCTGGTCATCAATTACACGGGAACGCTTTATCAAAGCAGTGATACCGTGAACTGGACGGGAGTCGCGGGCGCGACCAGTCCGTACAAAGTAACGATGGGCGAGAAGATGATTTTCTTCCGCACTCAAGGCGGTGTACCCATTTATCAGAATATGACTATTCCCCTGGGGGATGATGTCGAACTGGATTTAATCTGGATCGAGCCGGGTACTTTTATCATGGGTTCTCCTGAAAATGAAATAGGTCATATCGTTGGAATCTACCCCTATGGTGAAACCCAGCACAGTGAGACGATCCAGTACGGATTCTGGCTGGGGAAATATGAAGTGACCCATGAGCAGTATAAGGCGATCATGGGAGAAAATCCCTCAGAGTTCACCGGTGGCGACAAAAAACCTGTTGAGAACGTGAACTGGTACAACGCGATGAGCTTCTGCGAGAAACTGACCGCACGCGAGAAAGAGGCCGGTCGTCTGCCGGCGGGGTATAAATATACATTGCCCACTGATGTGGAGTGGGAATATGCCTGCCGTGCGGGAACGACTACCGCTTTCAATAACGGAACAAACATCCCGACAGAAGAACAAAAATATGGAGAACCTTGTCCAAACTTAGATCAAGTGGGCTGGTACTGGCTTAACGCCGATGGGACTGTTCATACCGTGGGACAGAAAAAGCCGAATGCCTGGGGTTTGTATGATATGCACGGAAATGTGGTTGAATGGACTTCGAGCAAGGCGCTGGGAGTAGAAGGTGAGGCTTACATTATGCGCGGAGGTAGCTGGGATCACTTCGCAGTGGATTGCCGTTCTGCGAGCTTTATTGCTGATAAAGTCGATCCGAATGAGAAGAGAGGTAGTTATGGATTCCGTGTGGCACTCTCTCCAATCACGAATAATATGGATATCACCATTCCATTATCGAACACAGTGAGCCTGGACATGATCTGGATCAAGCCGGGTACATTTATGATGGGCAGCCCGGAAAACGAACTGGGCAGGTCTGATGATGAAGTCCAGCATCAAGTGACCCTGACTAAGGGCTACTGGTTGGGCAAGTATGAAGTGACTCAGGCACAGTATGAAGCGGTGACAGGATCAAATCCGGCTAATTTCAAAGGTTCCAATCGTCCGGTGGAGAATGTCAACTGGTTTGATGCGGTGAATTTCTGCGAGAAATTGACAGAAATCGAAAAGGCCGCAGGACGTCTGCCAGAGGGGTATGAATACACTTTGCCGACAGAGGCTCAATGGGAATACGCCTGCCGTGCCGGGACGGCGGCCGCTTTGAATAGTGGAAAAAATTTGTCAGATGAGTCCGAATGTTCTGAAATGGATGAAGTGGGATGGTATGGGTACAATAGCGATAATGAGACCCATTCTGTAGGACAGAAGATGCCGAATGCTTGGGGACTCTATGATATGCACGGAAATGTGTGGGAATGGTGTCTGGACAAGTATGAAGATTATCCGACATCATCTGTAACCGATCCCGTGGGACCAGACACAGGTGTGCACCGTGTGAAACGCGGCGGCAGCTTGGACCTCATCGCGGGCAGCTGCCGATCGGCGTATCGGAACTCCTACTCCCCCGAAGGCCGCGACTTCATTTTCGGCTTCCGTGTTGCGCTGGCTCCGGTGAAATAGTGAAAGCTGATAGATAAAAGCAAAACCCCCGACGGTATTTCCCGCCGGGGATTTTTTGTTTTTTGTTATAAATCTATTCGGTCTCGATCTCGCCGGTCGTCTGGACGGTGATGCCGATGGCGCGTTCCAGATTCGCCAGGCTGACGGAATAATTCCTCAAAGCGTTTACCCAGGTCGTGCGCGCCTGAGTCAGAGCTGTTTCCGCATCCAAAACATCCAGCTGAGTGCCGCTGCCGGCTGATTCCAGCGCGTTGGCCAGACGGAGAGCTTCTTCCGCCAGTTCCACGTTCTTTTCCTGGGATTCCAGGGTTTCCTTGGCTTCGATGAAGGAGGAATAAGCACTGCGAACCTCGACTTCGATATCGCGTACTGTAGCGGCTAACTGCTCTTCGGTCTTGGAAAGGTTCGCCTTGGCCACATCCACGGTGCCTTTGGTCATCAGGCCATCGAACAGGTTCCAGTTCAGTTCGCCGCCGATCACCCAGCCGTGATAGATATCGGTCAGGTCGGTCTTGTAGGAAGGACTCGTACTGCGGTATCCAGCATAACCGGTGATCCCCGGCAGGTAGCCACCCTTGGCCATCCTTACACTTTGCTGGGCAATAATCTCGGTCTCACGCAAGGCACCCAGTTCGGGCCGTTTTTCGATGGCCTGAGCCATAGCCTCACTGAGATTGATCTCAAAGGGCTGCGCTTCCAGTTTGCCGACCAGATTCAGCGGGATATCTTCCCACACGGTTCGGGGGATGTCATAGCCCAGCAGGTTGCATAAGTCATTTTTGGCGATACGATAATCATTGCGGGCCTGAATCAGCGGCGGCTGAGCGTTAGCCAGCTGCACTTCCGCGCGCAGTACGTTGAATTTGGGGACCGTTTTGGCTTTGAAGCGGCGCTGGCTGTCCTCCAGTTCCTTGGTCAGCAGCTCGACCGACGCTTCATTGACCTTGATCTGTTCCAAGGCCAGCAGCACGTCATAATAACGGGTCTTCACCTCTGTCAGTACATTGGCGATCTTGGCGCGGTGCGAGTAAATAGCCTGTTCCTTCAAATGCTTGGCGATCTTCAAAGAAGCGGCTATCTGTCCGCCCTTGAAAAACTGCTGCTGCACGACAATGCTGGAAGTCCAGGAATCCGTCGGAACATCCAAAGTTGATCCCGGCACCCGCTCGATATACTGATCCTGCACACGGTTGACACCCATCTTGCCCACGACCTTGGGGATCACAATGGCCCGATTGGTGATCGCCTGTCCGGTGGCTGCCTCCACATCGAATTGAGATTCTTTGATATCACTGTTGTTGACCAGAGCGATATTAAGACACTCCTCCAGTGTCAGCGGTCTGGAAAGCCAATCCGGCAGATCCGCGGACGTTAAAGCCGGGGCATTTGTCGTGGTAGTCACAGACTGTGCGGGAGCGTTCGTCTGAGCCGTTACCTGCACAGGGGCATATACGAGCAGAACCGCCGCCACCGCCGCCCACAAGCTGCATTTGTTTTTCAACATATTCATTTCCATATCATTGACTGTTTTTCCAGTATCTGCTAAACAGCAACGGGCTAGGATAATATTTTTAATCAAAAACATCAATAAAACATTCTTCCGGGATTTTTCGCTCTACGCAGTGCGGACTTGTCTAAGCCGTCCGCCACGGTTAAAATGAGCGCTGATGACAGGTAAGGAACTGGTTCTCGTAAAGGTGAAAGATGTCCTTCCCGCCCACCGGGGAGTGGGGATTTTTCTGGAAGCCGGAAAGAAACTCTTTGTGATCCAAGTGGATGTGACCGCCGGATACACATTGGGGATGCAGCATATCGGCCAAATATCCGAACGTCCCACTACTCACGACCTGATCAGCAACTTCTTTGCCGGTTTTGGCATCGAACTGGTACGTACCGTCATCACGGACATGAAGGATGATGTTTACTATGCCCGGATCACCCTGAGCCAGCAAAACGAGCTGGGCCGCAAGATCGTAGAAGTGGATGCTCGTCCCAGCGACAGTATCATCCTGTCCCAGAATCTGAAAAAGCCGGTCTATATCCTTCGCTCACTGCTGGAGCGTCTGGAAGACGTTCAAGAAATTTATAAAGAACTGAAAAAGAAGTACTCCTGAAACCATGCCGGAACCTCAAACACAGTCCCCCGTTACCGTCATTTTTGGAGATGACGAGTTCACCATCAAAGAACGCGGCCAGCAGATCTTCTCCCAATGGCAGGAGGAGTTCGGCGGCAGCGACGCGGAGATCATAGATGCTGCCGCGGACACTGCCGGTGAGGCAAAAGAGGCTCTGGAACGGCTGGAAGAAGCACTGCTGACGCTTCCCTTCTTTGGCGGAATCAAGCTGATCTGGTTCAAAAACTGCAGTTTCCTGGGAGAAGACCGCACCGCCAGTTCCAAAGATGTCACCGACAAGCTGACCCGGCTGGCGGAAATGTTCAAGAAATTCGATTTCAAGGGGATCCGCCTGCTCATCACATCCGGCAAGTTCAGCGCGACACGGACCTTCTACAAAGTCATGGCCAAGATCGCGGTGATGGAAAAACATGAAACCATCTCCTCCAAAGACCGCGACTGGGAAAGCAAGATGGAAGCCTGGCTGATCGAGACCGCCCGGCAAAACGGAAAGACTCTGGATTCCAAAGCCATCCAGACCATGCTGCTGTTCGTGGGAGCCAATCTGCGCCAGATGAACAGCGAACTGGAAAAACTGATCATTTACACGGGGGAGCGCACCCGGATCACCGAGGAAGATGTCCTGACACTGGTCACCCGCGGCAAACAATCCAAAAGCTTCGCGCTGACCGACGCGATCGGCGAACGGGATCTGGCCCGCGCGATCCGTCTGCTGGACAATGATCTGGCCGAACTGAAGACCGACCGCAGCATGAGCGAAGTCGGCATCCTCTACGGCATCATCAGCAAGGTGCGCACCATGCTCCTTCTGCATGAGATGATCGCTAACGGCTATGTCTCGGAAGGCTATCGTCAGGCCAAGATCAACATCCCCGACGGCATCCTGCCAAACGATAAAAAATTCAACCCGGCGCTGATGCACCCCTACATGGTCACCCGGAACATCGCACACGCTAAAAAGTACACCACCGCGGAACTGGTCCATGCGATGGAATCCCTGCTGGAATGCAACCGCAAGCTGGTTTTCAGCGGCGGAGACCCCGCTCTGGCTCTGCAGCAGGCCGTAATAGAGATCATTCGCCGCTCCTGAACTTCATAAGCCGCTATGAATCCATTCTTTGAAAAACTGCTTCTCTCCGAGGATGAGCCTCAGAAAATAAAACTGCTCTACAAGCGGCTGGAAGAATCCGACCCGGCCATTCCGCGGATCCTGGACAAACTGTCCGAGACACAAGCAGGCTACCTTTACAAGATCATTACCAGCTCTCATTTCCTCTTTGAAGAACTGACCCAGCACCCGGAATGGCTCAAGGAAGATATTTTCAACGAAGAGGATCTGCTTTCTCCCATGGCAGTCAGCGCTCTGCGCCACGAGCTGTCGGAACTGATGGTGGAAGAGATCGCCAACCGGGACTTCGAGGCGACCGGCCGGCTGCTGCGAGAATTCAAGCTGAAGCACATCTTCCGCATCGCAGTGCGCGATCTCAACAAACTGTGTTCCACCGAACAGATCATCCTGGAACTCTCCAATCTGGCGGATCTGTGCCTGCAATCGGTGTTCCGCCTCAGCTGGCTGCAGCTGACAGAGAAGATCGGCGTTCCCTATTACAAAGACGGCGACGGTAATTGGGTGCGCAGCGATTTCAGCATCATCGGTCTGGGCAAGCTGGGCGGCCAGGAATTGAACTACAGCTCGGATGTAGATGTCATTTTTGTCTATTCGGAGGAGGGCTTCGTCTTCAAAGAAACTCCTGAACCCGGCGATATTCCCGGCAGTCACGCCTTGAACAATCACCAGTTTTTCACCCGGCTGGCCGAAAGCATCATCTCGGAAGTCAGCAAATCCACTCGTGAAGGCTGGCTCTACCGCATAGATCTGCGCCTAAGACCCGAAGGCAGCGGCGGTCCGCTGGTGCGCTCCCTGGAAAGCTATGAGAATTACTACGCTCAATGGGGCCGCACCTGGGAACGCATGATGCTGATCAAGGCA
>JAFZAR010000192.1 GCA_017557085.1 Verrucomicrobiota bacterium
AGGATTTTTGACGATGTTCAGAACACTTTCAGAAGCAGAAATCAGAGAATTTAGAGAGAAACTCTGTCAAGGACTGGATCTGGCACATAAAAAAATGTTGAAAGAGAAATCCTTGCACAATCAAAAAGTGGTGATTTACGACAACGGAAAAATCAAAACACTTTCCGCTCGTTATCTCTATCGAAAACTATACGGCAAAAAGACTTCATCCCCTAAGCCGTAATTCTTCCATTTACAAAAAACACGAGCGCATTGCCTCAAAAATAAGCGCACCTAAAAAGAGGAAATAAGGGAAAAAATAAAAAATGTTCGATTTATATTGAACATTTTATTTTGTTGAATAGAATCTGGTCGTGTGGTAAAGGACATTTTATGACGATCACTGCTACTGAAGCCAAGAATAATTTCGGGAAGTATCTCACACTTTCCTCACGCGAGGATATTTTCATTACAAAACAGGGCAAGATCATTGCCAAACTTTCCAGACCGGAAGTGGATAAGATCTCTGTCATCAACAGTTTGGTCGGGATCATCCCTTCTTCTGTCTCTGAAGATACCGCCAAACAGGAAAGGCTTGCCAGGCAATGAAGCTCCTGATCGATACCAATGTCGTCATGGACATCCTGCTCAAGCGGGAACCTTTTTTCAAGGATTCGTATCAGGCTGTATGCAAGGCTATTCAAGAGAAGCATATCTGCTATCTGTCCACTTCAGCGGTGACAGATATTTTCTATATCCTCCGCAAGGCTCTCGGCTCGAAAGAGGAAGCCAGAAAGATCCTTTACCGTTTAACCGAACTTTTTATTTTCGCGGATGTGCTCAGCAGCGATGTCCTGACGGCACTTTCCTCTGAACTTGTTGATTTTGAAGATGCCATCGTGGAGACGATCGCGGTCAGGGGCAAAATGAACTATATCCTGACCCGAAACACCAAAGATTTTGCGCAGTCAAAGGTCAAAGCCATCACTCCCGGTGAATATCTGAAAAAATAATCATTCCCGCGAAGGCTGTTTTTTGACCGGGGAAACGTATAGTACATCGAGGGTAAGGCCCGGATTTTGTCAATCGTTCCGGGTGAAGCGGTTGGGGATATGCCCGGAAAAAGGAAGCCTTTGAAGGCCATTTGCCGGGGTTTTCGGGTTTGAACAAAAAACATCACAGATTCAATCTTTTGTTATTGCAATTTTCCGCGTTTTGAGTTATGAGGTGGGGAGTTATGTCCAGTGTGGGCGAACAACTACGGGCAGCCCGTGAAGCGCGGGAACTCACCGTCGAGCAGGTGGCACAGGCGACCAAGCTGAAACTGACGCAGATCGAAGCGTTGGAGACGGGTGATTATTCGGCGTTTCCGGCTCCGGTCTATGTTCGCGGTTCCATACGGAATTACGCCGATGTGGTCAAAATCGACCCTGCCCCGCTGATCGAGCAGCTGAAGGCGGAAATGGCCGGCAAACCGGCTGAAGTCGTTCATGAAAGCCCTTATGTGGCCAAAGGCGACATTGACGGTCTGACCTGGCGGCTGGCTTCGGCCTGGAGGATCGTTCTGCCGCTGGCGGTGATCCTGATCGTGCTGCTGGGCGGCTTCTGGACTTACCGGATCTGGTATAACTATCACAAGAAGGATTATCTCGTCAACCTGGGCACAGGTCAATATCAGGGCACGACTCAAGCGGAGAAGATCCGCGAGACACTGCCGCTGCCTCCGGTGGTCAAACCGTAAGGAGGTTCCCGATGATTTCAAAAAGCGCAAGAAGGCAGTCCATCTGCCGGTCATACCGGAATCGTTATGTCTGAATCAGAAAAGCCAACTTTTTCCTATCTGCTGGATGACCAGCTTTTCCCACCCGGTTCCGCGCTGCCGCTGGACGGTGTGGAGGCCAGCGCTTTGCCGTTTCTGGTCCACTGGCTGCGCTGCCAGCGCGCTGATCAGCCGATCCTGGTAGTGACCGGCGGGACACGGGCTCAGGAGGCTTTTCATCAGGATCTTTGCGCCTGGCATTCAATGGATGAAGAGAAAAACGGACCTCAGCCCGATTATTTTCCGTCGTGGGAGGTACTGCCCGCTGAGGATCGTCTGCCCGAAGCGGACACCCTGGGCGAGAGGCTGAAAACGCTGCTTCATCTGCGGGAGCATCCCGAAAAGGCGTGCATCGTTGCCCAAGTGGATTCCATCCTGCAAAAGACTTTTTCCCGATCCAACTTCCAGGAGCGTCTGCGCGAGGTGAAGATGGGCGCGGCAGTGGATCCGCTGGAGCTGCTGGACTGGCTGGAGGCTCAAGGGTACGAACCGGTGAACAAGGTCACCCAGAAAGGTGAATTTGCCGTCCGCGGCGGCATCGTGGATTTTTATCCCCTTTCGGCAGCCTGGCCGATCCGGCTGGAATTTTTCGGCAATGAGATCGATTCCATGCGCGAGTTCGATCCCAATACGCAAACTTCACAGAATAAAATCACTCAGACACTGATCCCGCCCGCGGGAGAAATGGGCATCCTGAAACATCAGCTGGAAAGCCTGCCACCGGGACAGGAGCCCGAATCGGCGGCTGAGTGTCTGGTCAGGCATCTGCCCGCGAACACCCTTATCGTCATCGCGGAACCGGGAATCGTCTGGGAGAACCTGAATCTGTTCCGCTCGCAGAAAGGCAGCTGGAGCCCGATCATCCAGGAGTGGGAGTTTTTCATTGCGGACTTTCTGAAAAACGGCGGCCGTGTCATCCTGGCCGGGGACTGCGATGTATTCGACTTCCGCAATCTGGTGGGCGAAGAGGCGAATCTGCTGCCCATGCACGAGATACGGATAGAGACTCCGCAGACCACTTGTCCCATGCCGCTGGAATCCACTCTGGAAATGGCGGACAACTATCGTTTGCAGTTGTTCAAGCAGATCCTTCAGTGGAAGAAAGAGGGCTACCAGTGCAGCATCACCTATACGAACAGCGGAGAGGATGTCCGCCTGAAGGAGATCTGGGGCGAGTTGATCCTGGGACGCAAGATCCCGCCGCTGATCCAGGCCGGCATCTCGCGCGGCGTGATCGTGCCGGAGCTGCGCTATGCCCTGATCACGGACAATGACATTTACTGCCGCCGCAAGGCTCACCGCTCCCGCCGTCTGCGCAAGACACAGGCCGCCGCGTCCCGTTCCCAGCTGGAGGTGGATTTCGACCATATCGAGGCCGGCGATTTGGTGGTGCATTTGCAGTACGGCATCGCCAAGTTCCACGGCATCGGCAAGATGCCCCAGGGAGCCGGACACAAGAGCCATACTTTTACCGCTTCCACTGATTCGCCGGAGTGCCTGATCCTGGAATTCGGTTCGGATGATCCTTTTGCCGATCCGCCTTTGATGTA
>JAFZAR010000193.1 GCA_017557085.1 Verrucomicrobiota bacterium
ACATCCAGCCCTCGCTGAGAGTCAGATGCCCGCTGCGTTCCGCCAGAGAAATCAGCAGCATCGGAACAAATACCCGAAAACCGCAAGCCGCGCTGAGCCCCAGCCCCATGATGACACTTAATAAAATTTCCTGCATAATATATTTATCTCCAATTTCTTATCTTAATCCCAGTTATAAAATTTAAACACACTTTTTACTTTCTTATCAGAATCAAGCTCAACTCCCCGACTCCAATAGCACTGGTCTGATTGAAGAAAGGATTGAGTATAAAACCAGGTGTCACCTGATTTTTTCAAAGGTTCTCCCAGCAGTTCAATGACCTGTTCCTGAGTAGTTCCCTCTTTTATTTTATTAAAATTCTCTTCGGAGTAACCGGACGCATATTTGGTATGATCTTCAAAAAAGATATCTATATGATCAAATATATCTCTGTTGCTGTTGTATTTTTCCTCATTTACCAAAACTTGAGGAATGATCACAAAAGCCATTCCCAGTAAAAAGAAAATCACGGCAATACAAGATGTAAACGAATACCGCTTCCATTTCCTCTGGATCAATTCAACCAGGCGCTGAACACCAAACATACAGCTGTAGATCACGCAGAAAAGCATCAAAGACAGCCACAATACGAGACAAAGCAAAAAAAGCATTCCCAGCATCATACGCTCAACTTTCTTTCCATTCTTCTTACATTGTCAAGAACAACAAGCATATTTGAATTGTTTTAAAGTCAAATGTCAAGTGCGCATTGTCTGAAAAAGCGCCTCAAAAATTTTCAGGAATTCCATTTGCTATTTTTTGGAGAATGTGTTAACCTATTCGTCTTGTGTCCACCGGTGTGGACAAGAACGGCCATTGTTTGCCGTCCGGAGGATGGACGGTTGGCCACAAGAACATCAAACAAGATCCCGTTTTTCCGCGGGACGGCTATTGCCCCGGTGGGCGAAAAACCGGAAACAAAGGAAAATAGATAAGATTATTATGAGTATTAATGTCGGCGTAAAAGAGCTGTTAGAGGCCGGTGTGCATTTTGGCCACCAGACCCGTCGTTGGAACCCCAAGATGAAACGCTTCATCTTTGCAGAACGCAATGGAGTCCATGTCATTGACTTAAATCAAACCCAGACCCAACTGGAAACCGCGTGCAACTTCCTGGCCAAAGTGGCCGGCAAGGGCGGCAAGATCCTGTTCGTGGGTACAAAGAAACAGGCTCAGGAAGCCATCAAGGAAGCCGCTGAGATCACGGGCATGCCCTATGTGACCGAACGCTGGCTGGGCGGTACGCTGACGAATCTCAAGACGATCCGCCGCTCCATCGCCAAGATGACCAACATCGAAAAGATGGACGCTGACGGCACGATCGCCCAATACGTGAAGAAAGAGCAAGGCGCTCTCCGCCGTGAGGCCGAAAAGATGGCCAAGAACATGGGCGGCATCCGCAATATGACCGAGCAGCCTGACGCGATGTTCGTGATCGACATCAAACGCGAACACAACGCCGTGGCCGAAGCCCGTCGTCTGCGCATCCCCCTGATCGCCATGGTGGATACCAACTGTGACCCGGATCTGGTGGATTTCCCGATCGCCGCCAATGATGACGCGATCCGTTCCATCCGTGTGGTCCTGGGCGCTATCGTCCAGTCCGTAGGCGAAGCCCGTGCCGCTTTTGATGCCCGCTACAACAAGAAGGGCGAAGAAGCAGCCCCCGCGCCTGAAGCGGCCCCTGCCGCTCCCGCTCCTGCTGCTGAACCCGCGGCTCCCGCCGCGACGGCGGAAGATGTCGCTGCCCTGGCTCAAAGTGTTCAGGAACAGTAATCAACCCTTTAACAAAATAGAAAGAATTTAGAAGAATATGGCTGAAATTACTGCCGCAATGGTCGGCAAGCTCCGTGAAATGACCAATGCCGGTCTGATGAACTGCAAAAAGGCTCTGGCTGAGGCCGATGGTGATATGGACAAGGCCGTGGATATCCTTCGCAAGAAAGGTGCCGCGACAGCCGCCAAGCGCGCTGCCCGTGACGCGAACGAAGGTTCCATCGCTCTGGCCGTCGCCCCTGGCGGCAAGAGTGCCGTTCTGGTCGAGGTCAACTGCGAAACTCCGCTGGTTCCCAAGAACGATCTGTTCCAGAAGTTCTGCGCCGAGATGGCTCAGGCTTACCTGAACAATGAGAATCCCGATGTGGAAGCCACCCGTCAGGCCATCATCGCCAAGATCGGTGAGAATATCAAGATCGGCCGCGTGGTCCGCTGGACCGCTGCCCAGGGCGGTCTGATCAATGGTTACGTCCACCACGACACCCGCAAGGCTGTCATCGTGGAAGTCGGTGCCGAGAAGGAAGAAACCCTCGCCCGTCCGGAAGTGGCCCTGCTGGCCAAAGAGCTTTCCATCCAGTGCGTTGCGTTCCCTCCGACCGCGACCCGCCGCGAGGAAGTCCCGGCTGACATCGTGGAGCATGAAAAGACCATCGCCCGTGAGCAGATGGCCGGCAAACCTGAGAAGGTCATTGAAGGCATCATCAAGGGCAAGCTGAACAAGTTCTTCGAGGGTATCTGCCTCGTGGATCAGCTCTTCTATAAAGATCAGAGCATCAGCTGTCAGAAGTACGCGGATACAGTCGGCACCCAGGTGGGCGACAAGATGACCATCCGCCGCTATGCCCGTCTGGCCGTTGGCGAAAACTAAAAGACAAACCTTTTAAACGAAAATCCCCGAAGTGCTTTCGGGGATTTTTTTTGCTTCCAATCAAAACAGCGGGGAAAATCAGAGCTTCCACTTTGCGGGAACGGCCATGATCTTGCCGTTGCGCTCCTTATAGTACAGCCGACCGTGTTTGGCTCCGTACTCATGCAGCAGCCGGGTGATCTTGACATCATAACAGCAGTACTCAGCGATCTCCAGCATTCGTCCCTCCTTGTACCACTGGAGAGCCTGGAGTCCCTCGGCCGTCTTGCCCACGCCCAGAGTCGTCGTCGCCAGGGCATCCATCCCCAAACGGTGAGGGATATACCCCTTGATCTCCTGCAGGATATCCAGTGAAGGCACCATGGACTTCAGATCCATTGGGTAATAGCCCATCAGCACGGAGTAGTCGAAGTCGCAGTGATTGTACCCCACCACCAGATCGGCCCGCTGGAGCTCATGGATCAGATCCATCACATGCGCTTCATCATAAATGGAATAGCTCCCGGAAGCCGTGCTGTAGGTCACACCCACACTCAGGCCCATCCGGTCCGCGTGGTTCCAGCCGCCCACTTCGGCAGCGGAGCGCTGGGTTTCCAGGTCAAAATAGACGATGTTCTTCATTTCCAAACTGATCGCCTGCTGACCTATTGCCACTGGCGGATGCGGAAATAATCAACAGGTCTGCCCGCGATGGCCGCCGCCGGAATGACGATCTGCGTGCCACTGATGATGGCCGAGGGTTCTGTCTCCCAGTGGAGAGCGTCCGAGGAGCGTTCCACCGTCAGATTGCCCGAAACATGAGAAAGCAGCATCACAAAATTGCCCGTGTCCGCGTAATCCCAATAAACGATACG
>JAFZAR010000018.1 GCA_017557085.1 Verrucomicrobiota bacterium
CAGGTATTTTAAATTGACTTTACCGGCTTCATCCTCCAGACCGTATGCAATGTTGTCCTCATTCTCCTCGTTTCCATTCCAGTGATAGACCGTAAAATACCACTTGTCGGAACCGTCATCCAAAACCAGTTGTTCTTTAAACTCATCCGGATTATTTGTCAGATCTTCTGATCCGGATTCCGCGGACATCGCCATCCAGATAGCTTTATAAACCCCGCTCATCGCCACAGCCCAAGCCTGTTCTCCTTGCTCTCCGGCCACAGACGCTTTTTCCGCGGATTTGGTAGCATACAGCAAACTCACCGCCACCATCGCGCTTAAAATCACAACAATGAGAATAGCGTAAAGGACAAATCCCTGATTGGAAGCTGCTCGGATCGTTTTCATGGGACATCCTCCATTCTGAACGGATTAGTATCAAAAAGGTCTTCACTTCCCGTACCAAAAAGATTCGTGCTGGAAGTACCGGAAGTGACTTTCTTTTTAGCGTTTGGCAGAAAAATGATTCGCTGAAAAACAACAACATTCGTATCCAGTCCACTGGACAGACCAATTCCTTCAGATGGAAACGGCTCCCGGTCATTATCATAGTTTGGCAAATCATTTCCCAGCGTGGAGGCACTGTTGGTAGTTTCGCTGACGGAATCACTTGTCAAATCAAAAGCGGATTCAAAACTGTCTGTCTGCTCCTGTAGTTCTTTTTCGGCTTTTGCTTCCTCTGTTTCAGGATCTTCCGAAGCTATTCTGATTTCCACGCCTAAAGGCAGTTCTTTTTGATTCCAGCTGTTGACCCATTGCGAACCATCATAATACCGCAAATTGAAATAGCCGATCCCTTTCGCGAAAACAGTATTGACCGTCACTTTTTGGAGACGATTGGTTCCTTCATCAATGAAACCTTCCATCGCCGTGTATCCTTCACTGTCTCTCAAGTTGGTATCCCCATTCCATAATGAATCTCCAGCATAAATAATATCAGACGTAACATATTCATCTGTATTGGTCAATGATGCTTCTGATGAAAATAAATTTGTTGTACCGGAAAGTAAGTTAAAATTACCCAAAATACTATCAACATCATTTGTTGAGCCCGTGCTCATGCTAGGGGAATTGGTTTGTCCGGAAACCGCAGAGCTGCTTTTGATGGTAATGTTTTCTTCGCTCCGCTCTAAAACAGATGAACCATCACTGCCACCTCCTATGCGATAGATCATCTTCTTATATGTTGGCTGCAAACGGGATGGGGATGTTTGTCCCGTTTCATTGGTAATAAGCGATCCTCTCACCGGCGGTTCTAAGCGGGTAAATTCTATGGAAGAAGAAGTTCCAGTCAGCCCCGGCAGCAGTTCAGAGCCGTTGACAGCACAGCGCAGTTCCATTCCCAGCCGGTCCATCACCAGCCGAACCGCGGCTATCCGCTCCATCTCCTCCAGCGCATCCTTTCTTAACATACTGGATTGCTGATAGAAATAAAGAGCAACAGTCATAATTCCGATTGCGATCGACACCGCCAGAATCACCTCCAACAAAGTAAAACCTGACAAAGTGGATATGTAAAAAACATTCCCACGTCGGCTTTCTTTGTTAGACAAACTGAATCTCATTCGACTAATGAAGCATCTTCGTTCTCTTTATATAAAATATATTGACTCAAACGCTTGACGATTTTTCCATCCGAATCATGGACAGCAACCTCTACCTTCTGGAGCTGTGGCAGTTCCAACCCGTCTCCTTCCAGATCCATCACATCGGTACTGACTTCTTCCGTTTCAATATCATAAGACCAATCCTGGAACGGTTCTTCAAACTGAGTACCTTCCACGCTCTCCGCCGCGATCATTCCCATCTGTATTTGTGAAATAACGCTGACCGCCAGATTCACTCCATGAAGATTGTTTCTCATCCGCTCGACCGAATCGACCGCAGACTGTAAACCGCCCGTAATGACCGATGCCGCCCCCAAAATCAAAGCTAATGCCATCAGCACTTCCAGTAAAACACCGCCCGAACGATGGTGTTTCATCTGAGACTGATTGTGTTGCAGATGGATAGATATCATTATTTTGAAACAGTATTGGTAGTCTGTGTTTGCGGAGCTTCCAAGGTATCCGTCCCTTCTTCGGTTTCCTCTTCTAAAAGTTCCTCTCCCTCTTCTTCAGAATCTTCATCATTTTTATCTTCAGAGGTTTTGTAAATTTTCTTCTCGATCAATCCTGTGACCCCATTGAGCGAAATGATTACCTTGCGGGTATCCTCCTCATCACAGGAAATCATTTCAATTTCAATCGTTTCTGAGGAACCATCGGGATAAAAGATAATGCTCTTTTCTTCTGATTCCAGTTCACTGACTGTCTCAGAGTCTAATGTATCCGACACCTGATTCGTGCTTTGAACAGAATTGGTTCCGTCCTGCACATCTCCCAGTATTGCAAAGTAATTCTCTTTTTCCGCCAGAACGACTCCATTGGTATCCGTATTTTCAGCCTCACCGCTCACTATCTGTTCCCGGAGATCTGGAGTTTCTTCTTCTTCTTCTGCTTCCTCTTCTGTATTGGTTTGCTCGGTCTGTCCCTCTAATGTGACCCGCGTCACCTGAACCAAATCTTCTATTTCTTTATCCATCCAAGAGACTTCTGGAAGATCAAGAAACACTCCGGGATTGCCTATCGGGTCATTTTCGATTGCGACTTTGGGAATATAAACCACCTGTCCGGAAACATCATTGGTGGAAACAAACTTGATAACGACACGCTTGCCGCTTTGCGCCGCCTCCGCACTGGCAAACTTGAGCAGACTTTCAAACCGGCTGGCACCTTCTTCCAGACGGATCCCCTTCAAAGCCGGGGACATATAAAAGACCGCCGATGCCATGAAGATCATTAAAACAACAACCACCAGCAACAGCTCTATGAGAGTAAAACCGCGCTGGTGGTTCATAAAATATAATAATTTAAAAATTAACGACTTGGATTAATTTTCACCATTTGTCAATTCTTCGGCTTCGTTTTCATCCACCAAAGTGATATCGTCTTCGGTCTCCGCCTGACCGTCTTCACCCACGGAATAGAGTTTATAAGGCAGAGTTAAAGTCGTACTCGCGTCATCAAGACTCACGGTGCTGTCATCCGCCGGTTCATAAACTAAAGCATTGCCCCAGGCATCTTCAAAATGGGTACCGGGTTTGAGGTACGGTCCCTGCCATTTCTCACCCAGACGTTCATTTTCAAAGGAAGGCTTAAGCATCAAAGCATTCAAACCGCCTTCATCTTCAGTGGGATAGTGACCAATGTTCAAGCGATAATTATCCAAAGCGCTTTGTATCTGCTGCAAAAACAGACGGGTTGTATTCTTCTCTGCGGCTTTTTGCTGCGGAAGCACATAAACCACTAAAACCGTTGCCAGCATCATCAAAATAACGATAACCAGTAACAC
>JAFZAR010000194.1 GCA_017557085.1 Verrucomicrobiota bacterium
AACTGGATCTGCCCAGCGGCGGTGAAGTCGATCCTGAACCGCTGCGCCCGGATGACGTGGCCACCATCGAAATAGACCCCGCGGGCAATATGCGTCTGGACAAAAAGCCTCTGGATCTGAGCCAGATCACAGCAGCACTCAAGAATATGCACGCCCAGAAAAAGGATCTGGTCATCCATATCCGCGGAGACGAGAACACTCCTTATAAACACATTGCCGTCGTGGTGGATGCCTGTCAAAAAAACGGCATGACTTCCCTTTCACTCCAAACCGAATTTGAGCCTAAACAATGAAAGCGGATAAAAAAGCCTTCCTGATATCTCTTGCCCTGCACGGGTCCCTGCTGGGAGCCTTCCTGGGCGGATCGGCTTTTATCCACCCAACGCCGCAGGAACCACCGGTCGTGAATCTGCCGCTCATCCACCTGACCCAGGTTCCGTCCATCCTGACAGATGAACCCATTTTCAATCCCGGCGGAGCTCCTGAAATAGGGGAACCCGCGCCGACACCGGAACCTCCTGCCGCTCAACCGGCTCCACCGGCACCCGCTCCGGAGCCTCCCAAAGTGGAACCCTCGAAGCAGGAAACAAAGCCCGTAAAAGAACCTGCAAAAGAAGTCAAAAAACCGGAGAAAAAAACGGAAACAAAAAAGCCGACGGAAACCAAGAAACCGGCTGAGAAAAAGCCTGCGACTCCGAAAACAGTCGATCTCAGCAAGCTGGTTGTCAAACCCGACAAGGCCAAAGCCGAACGCGAAGCCAGAGAACGCAAGGAAGCGGAAGCCGCTGAAGCTGCGGCAGCCAAAGCCGCCGCGGAATATGCTGCTCAGAGAAACGCCGCCATCAGCGGTGCCATCGCTACCGCTAAAGGTTCCTCTTCCGGCGCAGTGACCAGCCTGGGTAAATCCAGCGCCTCCGGTGCCAGCGTCAAGGGCGCGTCTCCCGGCAATGGAGACGGTACCGGCATCGGACCTTCTGTCGCCAATTACAATCAATACGTTATTTCCCTTTACAACCGCTCCTGGAACTGTCCCTCGGATCTGACGGATGCCGGAGTCACTACGACCGTTGAAATCAAAATCAACAAGGACGGCAGCATACGCTCCTCACGGATCACCAAGCGATCCGGCAATAAATCCTTGGACGACAGCGTTCAAAGAACACTGGATATCGTCGCCGCGTCCGGAGTTCCGCCGCTGCCCAATGGCGCTTCTGAACCCCGAACGCTCACTATCAATTTTAACTTAAAAAATCGTTTGAAATAAATCAGTTAATAAACCAATGAATATCAGCAGATTGATACCAACTCTTTTCGCGGCCCTCGTGCTGGCGGTGACACCGTTCCTTTCACTCGATGCCCAGGCGCAAAGCTCGAACGCCTACGACATTGACCGCAACATATCCGGCACCACCAAGCCCTACCCAGTCAATATCAGCGGACTTTCCGGCGAGGCACTGAAGATCCTCCAGTTCGATCTGGAAGTCGGCGGCTGCGACATCGTATCCAAAGACAGTGCCAATTACCTGGTGACCGCCTCCAACAAGGAAAACATCATTGGAAAACTCACCGACAAAACCGGTTCCATCCGCTTTTTCAACCGCTCCTATAAGAACGGAACGACACGCACCCAGGTCCATGCTCTGGCCGCCGATATCATCAAGGCCCTGACCGGTGCTGACTCTATCTTTGGAAATAAGATCGCCTACTGCATCAATACCGCCACGGACAAAAACGAGATCTATATTGCTGATTTTGATGGTTCTAATCCCCATAAACTGACCAACGACGGCAGCATGATCCGCGGTTTGACCTGGGGCCCGGACAATGAATCCCTTTTCTTCTGCTCCTATCGCGCGGGAAACCCCGACATCTACCGCCAGGATCTCCGTACCGGCAAGCGTACCCGCATCGCAGCCTATCTGGGACTCAATACCAGCCCTGCTATCTCCCCGGACGGTAAAAAGATCGCCATGATCCTCAGCAAAGGCGGCAGTCCCGACCTGTATGTGGCCAACATTGACGGCACCAATCTGAAACAGCTCACTAACACCAAGGGGGATGAATCCTCACCCTGCTGGTCTCCGGACGGAACTAAGATCTGCTTCAGCAGCCGTCAAAGCGGTGCCTCCCGACTCTATGTCATCCCGGCCGGCGGCGGCCAGATGAAACAAATCAAGACCTCCGGTGTCGGTTCTGCCACGGAACCCGACTGGTCACCGGATGGAAAGTCGATCGCTTTTACCACAACAACAAGACATTCTTTCCAGATCTGCGTCGTACCTTCGCAGGGCGGCGTGGTCGAAGTGCTGGCCGAAGGAGCCTCTCCCAACTGGGCTTCCAACTCCCGCACTTTGATCTTCAGCAGAAAATCTGGTAAAAAAAGTTCACTTGTTATGCTTGACGTTCCAACGAAAAAGTCCAAAATAATTGGGAGCGTCACTGGCAGTGCTACGCAACCCTGCTGGACTCGGTAAAAAGTCAAAAACAACTATACTAGCAAAACGATGAAGAATCTCTTTAAACCTCTTTCTGTTCTAGGACTTATCCTAGCTGTCTCCCTGATGACATCAGGTTGTAAAAATCCCAAGCCGGGCTTAACAGATATCCCCACTACCAGCCCTAGAATAAAACAGGTCGGTCCAACCGGTCCCAGTCAGGGTGGAAATAACGCCGGCAAAAACAATAACGGCGGCGGTATTGGTCTTGGTGACAATGGAGGCTTTGGAAGCGGCACCAACCTGGGCGGCGGAGATAATATGACTGATGACGATTTCTCCAAACTGTCCGCTGACGCGCAGAGAGAGTACTTTGAAGGCCGTCCTATGGATCGTGAAGTCTTTAAGGCTTACACCGTTCACTTTGATTTTGACAGCTCATCGGTTCGCCCGGCAGACATGGGCAATGTCCAGTCTGTTGCTGATTACCTGAGTTCTCATGCTGATTGCGCGCTCCTGATCGAAGGTCACTGCGACGAACGCGGTACCGATGAATACAATCAGGCTCTGGGTGAACGCCGTGCGCAGTCCGTCAAGGAAGCGATCGCCAACGCCGGCATCGCCAGCCACCGTGTCCGCACTCTGAGCTATGGAGAATCCAAACCGGCTGAAGATGGTACCACCGCTGAGGCTTATGCCAAGAACCGCCGTGGTGAATTTGTCCTGCTTCTGCCCAAGACCGAAGGCGGCAGCACAGAAGCCATCGACACTCCTGCGGATGTGATTGAATAATTTCTAATAATTTATATCAACTCAATGATTGACCAGAAAGGCTCTCCCCAGAGAGCCTTTCTTCTTTTGGATAGTTATTGCATTCTTTTCAAAATCTGTCATACTTGACACCGTTCGCGTCATTATGACGCGTATTTTAGGAATAGAAATATGCCATTAACTACAACCAAAGATTTGTTTGCCAAAGCGTTAAAAGGTAAATACGCTCTTGGGGCATTCAACGTGAATAACATGGAGCTCGTGCAGGCCATCGTTGCCGCGTGCGAAGAAGAAAAAGCTCCCCTCATCCTTCAGATTTCCCGCGGCGCCCGCAGCTATGCCAACCCGGTCTATCTGAAGAAACTTATCGAGGCCGCTGTCAGCCTTTCCAATATTCCTATCGCTGTCCATCTGGATCATGGCGATACCTTTGAACTCTGCAAAGAATGTATCGACGAAGGTTTTACCAGCGTTATGATCGACGGCAGCCATCTGCCCTTTGAAGAAAACATCGCCATCACCAAGAAAGTGGTGGAATACGCCCATGCCCATAATGCCGTAGTTGAAGGCGAACTGGGTAAACTGGTTGGTTCTCAGCATGATGATGGTGAAGGTACCGGTGAATTCAATAAATCCGGTGTCTATACCCGTCCTGCCGAAGCCGTTGAGTTCGTGAAAGCGACCGGAGCAGACTCCCTGGCCGTCGCAATCGGCAATTCTCATGGTGCTTACAAGTTCACCGGTGAACAACACCTGGATCTCGAACGTCTGAAAGCCATCAAAGCCGCTCTCATGGAAGCCAATCTGGGTGATTATCCTCTGGTTCTCCACGGTGCTTCTTCCGTTCCTCAGTATCTCGTAGCCGAGATCAACAAGTACGGTGGAGCTCTGCCGGGCGCCCAAGGCGTACCCGAAAGCGACATCGAAGTGGCTCGCCGCACAGGCTGCACCAAGGTCAACATTGACACAGACCTGCGTCTGGCTCTGACCGCCGGCATCCGCAGAGTGTTTGCTGAGACCCCGAAAGAATTCGATCCTCGCAAGTACCTCGGTCCCGCCAGAGAAGAAGTCAAGAAGCTCGTCCGCCACAAAGTACGCGACGTACTCTGCTGCGCCGGTCACGCATTTGACTAAACCGAAAATGAATGCCGCCGCCTGAAAATGGCGAGGCGTCCTTTCTGAAAGTCCTGTTTTCACCCTGTGAAAGCAGGACTTTCTGTTTTCAGAATTGCTCTGGACCCGCTTCTGACCTTATAATGAACGCGTCTTCGGACAGCGCGCTGATATGCTCAAGATCCACGTCAGTCATAACGGAAAAACAGAAGGACCTTACCCTATGGAAGTCATTCAGGAGAAGATCCTGAAAGGTGAATTGACTTCTAAAGACTGGGTTTGGTGGCACGGACAAAAAAACTGGGTACACATCACGGAACTGCCCGGCATCCGTTTTGAGGAAACACCAAAAATACAACAAGCCCCTGAACCCGATGAGGTAAAAACCGAATCCTCAAAACACCAGGAAAACAAAGAAAACGCATCCCATACTGACGACGATCCCACGGAAATAAAAGACGGCTTCACCATTCCTGATTTTCAAGTCGAATTTCCCCTGTGGATAAGCGCCGGATGGTATTGGTTTCGGGGACTCCTTTCACCGGAGCGGCTTAAAGTCAATCTCACCGCAATCATGCCGATCCTGCTTCTTTTCATGGCGGCACATTCCCGGCAGCAACTGGTCACTATTCTTTGCGGTTGTATCCTGCCGATACTTCTGGGCGGATGGAACTGGGTCATCATGGAGCAGTTTCGCAGACATCCTGTGGATACCCATGATCTTTTCCAGGCTTATGGCCGGGCTCCCCTCCAGCTGTTCTGCTTAGGATTGATCAACCAGATCCCTGTATTCTGCATGGGGTTGTTTGAATCTGAGGAGAACGCTGAGGCTTTCATGCTGCTGACTTCCATGGTTCTCTCCTTTTTCTTTTTCTATGCGGTTAATCTCCTCGTGGATAAAAGGATATCTCTTCTCAACGCCATCGTGATCAGTGTTCAGGCCGTCAGCACACGCTTCTTTCCCACACTGCTCTACGTCTTTCTGGTCGGCGCGATCGCCGCTTCCGGTGTTCTTTTTTTCTTAGTAGGAGTGATCTTTTCTTTCCCGATCGCCTATGCTTCCACGGTTTTTGCCTACCTGTGGGTCTTCAGCCGGGACACGATCAGCCAGGAAGAAAATTAAATTTATTGAAAGGTTTTGGTGCTTTCTTCGGCGCGGTGTTTCTCTAATTCCCGCAATTCAGAACGGATCAGTTTGCCGCTGGCCGTATGAGGCAAACTGGGCACGAACTCGATTTCTCTGGGCCATCTGTAGGTGGCCGATATCCCCTGGCAGAATCTTTGGATCTCCTTTGCCAAAGCGGGATTGGGATCATAGCCTTCTTTCAGCACAACAAACGCTTTCACTAGCTGTCCGCGGATTTTATCCGGTTTGCCGACTACCGCCGATTCGCAGACAGCCGGATGCTTTAGCAGCGTGGATTCCACTTCCGCAGGACCGATCCTGAAATCGGAACTCTTGATCACGTCATCCGCGCGGCCTTTGAACCAGAAATAACCTTCCGGATCGCGGACGGCTTTGTCACCTGTCAAGTACCAGCCGTTTTG
>JAFZAR010000195.1 GCA_017557085.1 Verrucomicrobiota bacterium
CCAATCATTCAAAATACAGGTACTCAAAGAGATATTGTCTCATTACTCTCAGCAGTACACCCCGGAGGATCTGCTGGCGCTTTACAGCTTTACGGGCGGAGTGCCGAAATACGTGGAGCTGCTGATGGATTCCGGTATGACAAGCAGGGCACAGATGCTGGACGCTATCGTGAGGCGGGATTCCGTTTTTATTGACGAGGGCAAAGCGATCCTGATCGAGGAGTTCGGCAAAGATTACGGCGTTTATTTTTCCATATTGTCCGCGATCGCCCGCGGCAAGAATACCCGCGCCGAGATCGAAGACCTGGTCGGACGGGAGATCGGCGGCTATCTGACCCGGCTGGAGAAGGATTATACGCTGATTTCCAAACGGCAGCCGCTCTTTACCAAAAGCGAAACCAAGCATGTTTACTACAATCTGGATGATGATTTCCTTATCTTCTGGTTCCGTTTTATTTATAAATACAATTATATCCTGGAGATAGACGGCTATGAAAAAGTGCGTCAGATCATCGAGCATGATTATGAAACCTTCAGCGGATGGATGCTGGAGCGTTATTTCAGGAGGAGTCTGCGGGAATCCGGCCAATATACCCGGATCGGAAACTGGTGGGACCGCAAAGGCGAGAACGAGATAGACATCATCGCGGAAGATGAATCCAGTTCATCTGTCGAGTTTTATGAAGTGAAACGTCAGGCCAGGAATATCCAGCTGGGGCTTTTACGCCAGAAAGCCGAAGTCTTTCTAAAAGCGACTGGAGCCTTCAAAGGCTGTCAACTCACCTATCGGGGACTTTCACTGGAGAATATGTAAACAAACAACCCGGCCGAAACCGACCGGGCTGTTTGAAATGTCTCTATCAGACAAAGGTTATTGTTTACTGCGGATGGATATGACTTCCACACGGTTGAGCGGACGGCTCATTTCACCCATCGAGGAGCGGCCGACCGGTGTTTTGGCGATCTTTTCCAGAACGTCATCGCCTTCGACCAGCTGACCGAAGCAGGTGTATTGTCCATCCAGGAAAGTCGCGTCGCCGGTGCAGATGAAGAACTGACAGCCTGCGGAATCCGGATGCTGGGCGCGAGCCATGGAGATGACTCCGCGGACATGGTTCCGCTTGTTGAACTCAGCCTTGATCTTATAGCCCGGATCGCCCGTGCCGGCTAATGCCATGTTGCCATCGGGCTTGGTATTGGGACATCCGCCCTGGATCATGAATCCGTCTATGATGCGGTGAAAAGCGGTCTTATCGTAGAAGCCGCTGTCCGCCAGTTTTTTAAAGTTTTTGACTGTTTCCGGGGCGACATCGCTCCACATTTCCAGAGTCATGCTGCCTTCGGTGGTTTCGATGACCACGAGGTCTTTTTTATCGTTGCTCATATTATAAAAATTTTCAAGGGGTTACTTCTTTTCCGTCACACGGATGGATTTGATCTCCACACGTTCGGTGGGTTTGCTCTTTTCACCCATAGCACTGGCTTCGACGGGTGTCTTGGCGATCTTTTCCAGAACGTCATCACCGCTGATCAGCTTGCCGAAACAGGTGTATTGCTTATCCAGGAAGGTCGCGTCACCGGTGCAGATAAAGAACTGGCAGCCGGCGGAGTCCGGATCCTGAGAGCGTGCCATGGAAATCACACCGCGGACGTGATGGCGGTCATTGAACTCGGCCTTGATCTTGTAGCCCGGATCGCCCGTGCCGGCCAGCGCCATATTGCCGCCGGGTTTGGTGTTGGGGCATCCGCCCTGGATCATGAATCCATCTATGATGCGGTGGAAGGCGGTGGTGTCGTAGAACTTCTCATTGGCCAGCTTCTCAAAGTTGGCCACGGTGTTCGGGGCGACATCGCTCCACAGTTCCAGAGTCATCGTGCCTTTATCTGTTTCGATCACAGCGATCTTCGCACCGGGAGCAGCCTTTTGTTCCGTCTGCGCGGCGGCTGTGGGCGTATCCGCTGTTGATTTCTTTTCAACAGGATTTTTACTTGTTGCGTATTCCGAGCAGCCGCTCAGGAGCAGCATACCGGTCACCATCGTTATAAGAAATGTTCCGATTCTTTTCATAAAACGGGGGAATTTTACCTAAACTGAATAAAAAAGCCAGCTTTTCAAACAAAAGACTTGTTTGGAAGCCAAAAGAACCGTAAACCAGAGCCGGGATATGTGTGCAGAGACACTGCTTGCCGTAGATTTTTCAACCTCGTTTCGTTCCATCGCGATCATGGAAACGGAAACACGTCGTGTTTTGGCGCGTGTGGATACGGAGACCGGACTGACCGGGCCTGTGCCGGGGGCGGTTCCCAGTGAAGGAATCTGCGCCTGTGTCGATCGTCTGCTGGATCAGATCCATCTGGATAACAGTCAGGTGGATACATTGGCGGTAGGTGTGGGGCCGGGTTCATATACCGGGATCCGCGCGGCGATCGCTTTTGCCCAGGGATGGAATCTGGCCACGGGGCTGAAGCTGGCGGCTGTCAGCACGGCGGATGCCTTGGCACTGAGGGCCTTGCGGCTGGGATGGCAGGGAGAGATCGAGATCCTTATAGACGCTCAGCGCAATGAATTCTATCATGCTGTCTATCAAACCGGTACGGATGCTGAATCCATTCCGGAACAGGTGAAGCCACTCTGCATCATCAGCCAGGCGGAGGCATTGGAACGGGTGAAAAACTCCGCTCAGGTTGGCGGACCCGACTTGGGCAGACTGCTTCCGGAGGCCAAACCGCTTTATCCGCAGGCAGAGGATCTGGCAGTCTTAGCGCTTGAGCGCAAAAGTTTTATTGAGCCGGAGGATATGGCACCCATTTATCTTCGGCCGGTCCAATTTGTTAAAGTAAAGAATACACGCGCATTACCTTTATGAGTCTTTATCCTGTATATCGTTGTTGGGCAGAAGTGGATTTGAACGCCCTTCGAGAGAATCTGGCATGGATCCGCCACCGGGTGGGGCCGCTGACTCAGATCATGACGGTAGTGAAGGCCGATGCCTATGGTCACGGACTGAAGGAGATCGCTTCACACCTCATGAATTGCGGAACCAACGCTTTCGGTGTAGCGAACCTGAATGAGGCTCATGACATCCGTTCCCGTGGTCAGGGATGGCCTATCCTGATGCTGGGAGCCTGCACCAAGGATGAGATCGAATATGCCATCCGCCAGAAAGTGATGGGAACGATCTCGACCCTGGACGAAGCGGAAGCCTACGTGGCCATAGCCAAAAAGATGAAAGCCACCGCTCTGATCCAGGTGAAAGTGGATACCGGGATGGGGCGTCTGGGCGTTGAGACGGATGAGGCGTTAGCGCTCGTGCGCCAG
>JAFZAR010000196.1 GCA_017557085.1 Verrucomicrobiota bacterium
ACAAACCGTTAGCGCCGGGAGTCGGCAGGGCAGAGTTTTGTCTGGGAGCGGATACAGGCGGCCTGCTGGAAAAGATCGCAACCAATTTCCGGGGCGAGATGGATGAGTGGGCTGTCTTTGACCGTGCGCTCAGTGAGGAAGAAGTCCGGCAGCAGTTCCGGGCCGCTTGGTACGCGGAGCTGCCTCCGTCACCATCGGAGCCGCCGACCCTCCGTTATCAGTGGAAGGACGGGGTGCTGATCCTGACCTGGACCGGGGGGATTCTTTACGAATTAGACCACCCCGGCGGATCGTTGACTCCGGTACCGGGAGCTGTTTCTCCGCGGAAGATCGTTCCTTCGGGGAAACAGTCGTTCTATGTCGTGGTTTCGGACTGACGGGGGATCCAGTTCGATCTCAGCAGACAGACCTCGGCATCATCTTTCTTATTATAAAGCTGATGGAAGAGAGTGTCGCCCTGACGCTGCACCCGGCAGTACAGCTCATCGTTCAGGAAGGTTTCTTTGCTGTACTTGACGCTGTAGGATCGGAGGATATTTTTATTCAGGAATTCCACCGGGAGCGGATTGAAAGCGATCGCCGTGTAGCAGAGGTTGTTGACGTGGTAGTTGAAATCCAGGTCGAAGAAGGTCACCTTGTGATGCTGTTCCCCAAAAGGTTCCGCCGGGCTTCCTTCCTCCGGCGCGAATGAGTTCTTCTGACGGGAGCCCAGAGTCAGTTCGGGCAGCAGTTCAAACCGGGAGGCGATGTCGCTCACATTGGCGGGGCGGCCCGTTTCGGAGTTGAGGATATACCAGCTGCTGTCGCCGCGCGTGATGACTTTGCCCTGATACAGAAGCTGAAAATCCACATACAGCCGGTACCGCTTGACTTCGGAGAGCCAGACTTCCACCAGCACGTTTTCGCTCCAGCGGGGCATCTGATCCAGAAACTCGATATTCATTTCGGTGATGATCCACTTCAGATGGTCCTTGCTGATGTGGAAGGCTGCCAGGTGCTTGCTGGTGCAGTACTGGGCAAAACATTCCTGAAAATAGCGTGCCGCTGATTCGTTCTTGAGACGGTAATCCGGCCCCATTTCGGAGGAACGGATGTCGTAAACCTTGGAAAACTTACCTTTCGTATCTGATTCCATTTGAGAAAAATTTGATGAAGATCACTCCCTTGGTCTCAGGAGCATGGGAGGGGTGCTGTCGATAGATTCCAGCCGCTGAAGTCCCTCGATGGCAGGCTGAAAGTCCGGGTCAACGCGCAGGGCGTTATTGAAAGCGGCGCGGGCCTGTTCCGCACGGCCGGTGCTGGTGTAAAGATAGCCCAGGTTCACATAAGCCTCGATGTAATCCGGATCGATCGAGACGGCTTCCAGGAAGTGCTTTTCGGCCTCCGCGGGCATTTTCCGGCGGATGAAGATGATCCCGTAATTGTTATGGGCATTGTAATTGCGGGGATTGGTCTTGAGGGCATCTTTGAAATGGGTCTCGGCCAGCTCCAGCTCGCCCTTGTTCAGCAAGATGCGCCCCAGGTTGTTATGAGCCTCGTCATAATCGGGCGAAAGCTCCAGCGCGCGCTGATAGGCTTCGATGGCATCGTTCACCCGGCCCAGCTTGTTCAGCGTCGCGCCCAGGTTGAAATGGATCTCCGGGTCATTGGGTTCCTTGCGCAGGGCAGTGACCAGATTCTCCAGGGCGTTTTCATACTTGCCCTGACGGTAGAAGAGGACTGCCTCGTTCAGATAATAAGAAGTCGTTCCCGGCTCAAAAGTATTCGATTCCAGCTCCTGAGAGGGCGCGGCCTCCTCTGCTGCTGCGGATTCCGGGACCGCTGCCGGAG
>JAFZAR010000197.1 GCA_017557085.1 Verrucomicrobiota bacterium
CCGATTCAGTTCTTCACATTCCTGAAAGTACCGCTCCCAGGCTTTGCGCCCGGTGTAGTTGGTCACTTTGTAAAAAACAGTTATACTGATCCCCAGCAAACATATAACACTCATCAGAAACAAGCAGAGCTTTTTCCAAGTCTTCATTCTCTGCTTCTCGTTCATGGTATTTCAGTTCGTTTATGTTTTTTAATCACGTTTTCAAGTTACCGGGTAATTTCCCAGACCCAGTCATATTCGGGTTTTTCTGTCCAGCGATGGATATAATAATTCCTTTCTTCTCCGCCGATCGTCCACTTGGAATTCCAAAGCTTGTATCCTTTATCCGTTAGATGATACTGCGGAGCTTTCCCGTCTATCCAGTCACACGGGATATCCTCTTTAGGAAGCAGCTCGCCCAGGTCATCCAGTGAATCCGGATATTTACCGTTTTCTAAACGAAAACGTTCCAAAGCGCAGGCGATCCGTGCCGTATTGACATAAAACTGTTTTTCACAGCCTCTTTGTATAAACCACACACAACTACTTTGATATAGATATGTAAAATACCAAAAATGTTCATTTCGTGAAAAAATTTGAGGAATCCCATCTATTTTCCATGGACTCGTTCCTCCAAATTTAGACTCTATCCTTGAGAGAGCGTCTATATCAAAACGTTTGTTTTCAGTGTCAAAAAGTAATGATTCTAAATCCATTATTCTGTTCCATTCTAACTGTATTCGATAACACCAACCTGTCGGAATGCATCTTCTGGCGAGATCATCAAAGTAAAAATATTTGAGACATTCGAGAATATCTTTTATGGACAGAGGATATTCTTCTAAAAGGTAACGTGGGTCTTTTGAAAATCGAAAATTCAATTCTGCTCTATCAGTTGACCACGCCAATTTCAAATCATCATAATAATTTTTCGTGGCCAGATGATCCTGAAATCGTTTCAACTCATCCGCTGTCCAGGAATCTGTATGGATCCCTTCCCAAATCACGCCCACCAGCATTTCATAAATACGTTTCTGTTCAAAAAAACGCAACGCCTGTCGTGTTCCCGAAAGCGTATCGCCCAGATCCATACAAAATAAAACATCTCGCGCGGCTTCCTCAGAATCTCCTATCGCCAAATTCGCATAAGCTCTCCAACAGGCATAATAAGCTATTAATCTGTTTATCCTTGCATCCGCATAAATGATACCATGGCTTTCTTCATATTGAAGAGGATAACGGCACAGGGAACTCTTTGCCAATGCATCTTGTATATCCCTGTAAACAGCCAGATCCGGTTCCAGTCTTTTTAAGATGAGGTGACCGAGTTCTTCATTGGAAAGGGTATCAAGGTAATTCCTTATTTCTTCTCTTCTCGGTTTCTTTTGATCTTCGATCCAAATTTTATTGGTAAGTATTTCCTGCGGGAAAAAATTGGAAATACCTTTCATATCAGCCATTTTTTTGAGATTAGCACGGTTGGTTTTTCCGGGATTTGCCATTGATAGCGTATGCAAATCACCTAACAATAAAAGCCCGCTCCACGGTTTCATTTCTTCATCCAACAGCCAATCCACTTTCTCGGCAATTAGATATTCACCGGCCAAACGGCAAGCTGTTTTATACAAGGGATGATTGCCGAAGTTTTTGCTTTCATCCACAGGTGGCGGTATGAGATCTTTCAGCCAGAGATAGCGGCGCTCCGTGTCAGAGGCGGCTGTCCGATTCAGTTCTTCACATTCCTGAACATACCGCTCCCAGGCTTTGCGCCCGGTGTAATTGGTCACTTTGTAAAAAACAGTTATACTGATTCCCAGCAAACATATAACACTCACCAGAAACAAGCAGAGCTTTTTCCAGGTCTTCATTCTATTCTTCTCGCTCATAATATTTCAGTTCGTTTATATTTTTTAATCACGTTTTCAAGTTACCGGGTAATTTCCCAGACCCAGTCGCCCTGCGGCTCAGAAAGAAGTTGTACGATCCTGGTATCGCGTTTTCCGTCATCATCTGTAAAATTCCAACCATTACACCAAAGGATGTAACCTGTATCTGTCAAACGCATTCGCGGAGGTTTACCATCAAGCCAATCTCGCGGCAATTTCTCTTTGGGCAGCAGTTCACC
>JAFZAR010000198.1 GCA_017557085.1 Verrucomicrobiota bacterium
ATTGGTGATCATGGTCATCTTCCTGTTCTTGAGAAATATCTCGGCCACACTCATCCCCACCCTGGCTATCCCGATGTCCATCGTCGGCACCTTCGCGGTGATCCATTTCTTCGGCTACAGCCTGAACAATCTGACCCTGATGGCGCTGACCCTGATCATCGGCTTTGTTGTGGACGATGCTATCTTGATGCTGGAGAACATCATGCGTCACCGGGAAAACGGCGACTCGCGTATGGATGCCGCCCTAAAAGGAGCCAAAGAGATCGGCTTCACGATCATTTCCATCACCTTCAGTCTGGCCGCGGTCTTCATCCCGGTGCTCTTCATGGGCGGACTGCTGGGCCGGCTTCTGCATGAGTTCGCGGTGACGATCATCTCGGCGGTGCTCATTTCCGGCTTTGTCTCGCTGACCCTGACTCCGCTGATGTGCAGCCGGTTCATCCGCTACAGCCCCAATGAAAAACACGGCATCTTCTACCGGACGATCGAAGCCGGTTTCCAATGGCTGGTGCGCTTCTATTCCTCTACGCTGAAGATGGTTCTGCGGCATCAGTTTATCACGCTCTGTCTGACATTCGTCCTGCTGGGAGCGACCGCGTATCTCTTCATGGCCATTCCCAAGGGCTTCTTCCCCAGCGAGGATACCAGCACCCTGGATATCAACGTGGAAGGCATGGAGGGCATCTCTTATGAATCCATGAAAAGACACATCCTGGCGCTGAGCGAGATCGTGAGTGAATGCCCGGAAGTGCTGAACTTTACCTCCAGCGTGGGCGGCGGCGGTAATACCTCCGGCAACAGCGGACGCATCCAGATCCGATTGAAACCCAGGAACGAACGCAAAAAACACGTGGATCAAATCATCCAGGAACTGCGCCCCCAGCTCTCCGCCATTCCGGGCGTAAAGGTCTATCTTTCCAATCCGCCTATCATCCGGATCGGCGGTCTGGCCAGCAAGAGTCTCTACCAGTACACCTTGCAGTGTGTGAATCTGGAAGATCTCTACCACTGGGCACCTATCCTTCAAGAGGAATTCCAGCACATCCCCGGTGTGAGAGACGTGGCCAGCGACCTGCTGATCAAGAATCCGCAGCTGAACGTGACCATTGACCGCGAGAAGATCGCGACTCTGGGACTGACGATCGATCAAGTGGAGAACGCTCTTTATAATGCCTACGGAACACGTCAGGTCTCAACGATTTATGGATCTATCCAGCAATACTATGTGATGCTGGAGACACTGCCGGAACTGCAACGCAATCCCGAAACGCTGGAAACTGTCTATGTCCGAACCAGCCAGGGAGATATGATACCGCTCAGCACCGTGGCCAGCTGGGAACGCGGTCTGGGTCCCATGAGCGTCAGCCACTACGGCCAGCTGCCGGCCGTGACCCTGAGCTTCAATCTGGCTCCGGGAGTCGCGCTGGGAACGGTGGTCAAAGAAATCGAGAAAATCACGGAATCGCTGAATCTGCCCAGCAGCTTGAGCGGACGTTTCCAAGGTCAGGCCCAAGCCTTCCAGGTCTCCATGCAAGGTATGGATATGCTGCTGATCCTGTGTATCCTATTGATCTACATCATTCTGGGTATCCTTTACGAGAGCTTTGTGCATCCGCTGACGATCTTATCCGGTCTGCCGGCGGCCGGATTCGGTGCTCTGCTGACTCTGATGCTCTTTGGGCTGGATCTGAACATTTACGGCTTTGTGGGATTGATCATGCTGGTCGGCATCGTGAAAAAGAACGCCATCATGATGATAGACTTTGCCCTGGAAGAACAGCGGAGCGGCAAGACCGCGGAAGATGCTATTTATCAGGGATGTATTCTGCGTTTCCGTCCCATCATGATGACGACTCTGGCCGCCATCACGGGAGCGCTGCCCATCGCGTTCGGCTATGGGGCAGGCGGTGAAGCCCGTCAGCCGCTGGGACTTTCGGTGACAGGCGGTCTGCTGGTGAGCCAGGCGATCACTCTCTATATCACGCCGGTGATCTTCCTCTACTTTGAACGGCTGAGGAACCTTTTCAAGAGAGAAAACAAAGTGGAAAAAGTTTAAAAAATCTGTTTTTTGACTCAAATCCCCCGTTAGACTTCAGCGGTCTAACGGGGTTTTTTGGATACGGCTGTATCCAAAAAACGCCAAATTGCCGAAAAATATTTGGCCAAATTGCCGAAAAATATTTGGCCAAATTGCCGAAAAATATTTGGCCAAATTGCCGAAAAAT
>JAFZAR010000019.1 GCA_017557085.1 Verrucomicrobiota bacterium
CCTGCCGTTTGGAACAGTCCGGTCGGAACGTATCCGATCATCATCACAAAAGGCACACTAGTTGATGAGGATTATGAATATAATTATGAGTATATATTCGAGAACGGTGTTCTGACGGTGAAGGAAGTTCTGCCGCCTATCGGCTTTGAGATGCTGAGTGATGGTTCCGGTATGGTCTTGACCTATACCAAAGGAACACTTTACGAAAGTGATGACACTGTGACCTGGACGCTGGTCGAGAACGCTGAGTCACCTTTCGTGATGAAGTTTACTGAAAAAATGAAGTTTTATCGCTTAGAAAAATAATTCATTGCGATAGTTGAGATAAAATAGAAGCGCGATCCGTTTTAATGGATCGCGCTTTTTCAATGTTTTAAAGGATGGTTTTAGATGTAGTCCGGTACAACGAATGGATAGCGGTAATCCCGAGTCATCATTGCGTTGGCTTTATCATTGCCGACGAATAATTCCATACCTTCGTACATATCCAGAACGGGTCCCAGATAAGTTTTTTCCTGGTTAAGGTCTATATTGTTGGCCTGCAGGTGTTCCCAGACACGCTGACCGGCTTCGGCCATGTTGGGCAGACTGTTCAGCACTTCTTCCACCTGTTTTGCAGAAGCCAGCTGGCCTAAACGATAGGAGATGTTACCGGTGTGGCAAAGAGCACTGGAGATATGCCCTTCTATGATATCGGAGTTCAGATCGCTGACCTTGCGGTTGCGAACCGCGTCCAGCCAGTTGGCATGGTGATTGCCACCGCCATTGAAACTCTTGATTTCATTACCGTCATTGTCATAAGCCGTCGCGCTGGTATAGTTGGGATTGACCATGTAGCCGCCTTCGCATTCAATGATCACTCCAATGCTGACACCTTTGAGGTTGTCCATTTTGCCGTCTGTGGAGGAAGTCGGCAGACCACGGACTTCAAAAATCAGGGATTTCTTTCCGTAATCATGATAAATCAGCTGAGTATTAGGAGTTTCGCCGTTATCAATGTAGCCGTAGCGGCCGCCGGCGCTCCAAACCCGGCGAGAGAGAGTTTTCACACCCAAGGCCCAGCGGGCGATATCCATCTGATGGATGCCCTGGTTGCCCAGGTCTCCGCACCCGGTAGCCCAGACCCAGTGCCAGTCATAATGCAGTTGTTTGCGGGTGAGAGGAGGCATCGGAGCCGGTCCGCACCAGAGATTGTAATCAATATAAGAGGGAATAGGCTGTGCCAAATGGACATTTCCAATCGTGTCACGGCGTTTGTAGCAAAGTCCGCGAGCTACCTTGATTTTACCCAGATTGCCGGCCTGAATCCATGCTATGGCTTCCTGCAGCCCCACACTGGAACGGCATTGTGTACCGGTTTGAACGATGCGTTCATATTTACGGGCGGCTTCGACCATACGTCTGCCTTCGTTTACGTTATGAGAGACAGGTTTCTCCACATAGACATCTTTGCCAGCCTGACAGGCCCAGATAGTGCCCAGCGAATGCCAGTGGTTGGGAGTAGCCATAGAGACGGCATCTACTTCCGGATCATCAAAGACATCCCTCATATCAACGTATTTCTTGACCTTGATGCCTTTCTGATCCAGTTGGGCGACACGTTGATCCAGGACCTTGGTATCTACATCGCACAAGGCCACGATGCGCACACCTTCGCACCTCAGCAGCTCATTGATGTGGTCATTACCACGGCTGCGCAGACCGATCACTGCTACTCGGATATCACTATTCGCCCCGATGGGATTGTCTATCGGTGTCTGTGCGTGAAGGTTGTTGATCCAAGAGGGCATTGTCAGCGCGCTGACTCCCAGTAAGGAGGTCTTTAAAAAGTCTCTGCGATTCAATTTGCTCATAACAATCTGTTTCAATAGCTGAGGAATTCTAACTTTTTCAGGATCGTTTTCACAAGAAACTTTTTCAGATAGGGAAATTTTTTTTGGTGTTTTGAGGACATTATGGCAGATCACCTATGAAAACAGAACGTTTTCAGAGAGCACATCCGCTGAAATGGATTGTCAAGAAGCCTGTAAAAGGTTAGCTTGGTGTTCGCAGCGGGGCAGATCCGCTCAAAAGAGTTTTTACTGTTTATGACGATCGCAGTTTATCCAGGTAGTTTTGACCCGATCCATAATGGGCATATCGATGTGATCCGCCGTGCATCGCGGATTTTTGACAAAGTCATTGTTACGATCGCGAATAATGAGTCAAAGTCTCCCTGTTTTAGCTTCGCGGAAAGAAAGGAACTGGTGGAGAAATCGTTAGAAGATTGTCCTAATGTGGAGGTAGATACGCTGAATGGTCTGTTGATCGAATATGTTCACAAACGAGGAGCAAAGGTGATCGTCCGTGGTTTGAGAGCCGTAAGTGATTTTGAATATGAATTCCAGATGGCCATGATGAACCGGAGACTGAATGAGAACATTGAGACATTTTTCCTGGTTCCATCTGAGGATCATACGTTTATCAGCTCTCGTCTGGTCAAGGAGATCACTCGTTTAGGCGGGAATGTGGATTCATTTGTACCGCCGCATGTAAAAGCAAAATTGATCAAAAAACTGCTGAAAGCAGAAAAATAGAACCATCAATCGTAAAAAAAGGTTAAAATATGGGAATTTTAATCCGACTGAAAGATTTGAAGGATGAGGATATGATCCTGGAGGGGGAATTGACCCCGGAAGAATTGGAAATGCCTCATGACGATGAATGTGTGGATATTAAGGAAAATCTTCATTACCACCTCATAATCAATCGTCAAGGAGATGATATACTAGTTCGTGGTATTCTCAAAACAGCTCTGGATTGTATTTGTGTTCGCTGTCTGAAAGCGTTCAAAATGCCCTTAAATATTCGGTTCGATGACCTTTTGGCTTTGGAGGGTGAGGATAAAGTTGAAGTAAAAGATGATTGCATAGACTTGACTTACCGCGTCAGAGAAGATACTCTCTTGGCCTATCCGCAGCATCCGCTGTGTGAGAAAGGATGTGACCGGTTACCCAATGATCCGTCGCACCGTGTTGATTATCAAAAATTGGGTTCTGACGCCGAATTACAAGAATCTTCATCGGCGTGGAATGAATTGGATAAGTTGAAGTTGGAATAGGAAAAGTATATGGCTGTACCAAAAAGGAAACCGTCTCATAGCCGTCAGCGCATGCGTCGCGCTTACAATAGCGTTTTAAAACTCCCAGAACTGGGTGTATGTCCGCAGTGCGCGGCTCCTTACCTTTCCCACAGGGTATGTCCTTCATGTGGGTATTATAAAGGACGCCAGGTTGTTACCGTCTCTCCTGTAGGCTAGAGGCAAAGTCTTGGTCGAAGTGCGGGAGTGCGAAGGATAATCGAATCGCATCCCGCTCGTCTCTTTTATTATGCGGGTTGCTGTAGATGCAATGGGCAGCGATAACGGACCATCAGTGGTGGTTCGTGGTGTTCAGCGAGCTCTGGGGTCTGTGTATTCTATTTCCAAGCTCTATTTAGTGGGTGACCAAAAAGAGTTGGAAAAAGAATTAAAGGCTTGTGACTGTAATGATTCTCGTATTGAGATCTGTCATGCGTCGCAAGTGCTTTCTATGACAGACAAACCGGTGGACGGTCTGAGGCACAAAAAAGATTGTTCTATTGCACGTGCTACGGAACTGGTCAAAAAGGGTGAAGCTCAGGTATTGATTTCCGCGGGGAATACCGGGGGAGTTGTGGCCGCGGCACATATTCGTCTGCGTCCTCTGAAAGGAGTGGAACG
>JAFZAR010000199.1 GCA_017557085.1 Verrucomicrobiota bacterium
GGTCCACGATCGGCAGCAGATTCAGCGGAATCTTTAGAGTCACCCCGTCTTCTTCTTTGCCGGGAGCATAGGCATAACGGGCTTCCACGGAGTAACCGCCCAGCTTGACTTTATCCGGAAATTCTTTAGCATCATAACCATGGAAGTTTTCACCCAGAAGATCCTTCTCCGTGACAAAGAGAAAGTCTTTTTCACGGGAATGCTCCTTGAGTAGGCGGTTCAGATCATGAATAGAAGAAACATCCTGAATACGAGCCTCATAATACAAACGCATCGCCTCATGGATATCTACTCCGTGAGCGCCGCCGGTATGGGTCTGCCACAGCTCCAGCTTGTGACAGATGTTCTGATTATTGACCAGAAACTTTAAATTCTTGCGGAAACCGGTCGTCGTCCGGCTGGGCAGCACTTCCAGACTTTCATCCAGCGGCTCCACCAAAGCCATTCGGATAAAGATATCTGTGGCTTCTTTGGGCTTGATCTTGCCGTAGTCTATCCAGCGTTCTTTGACCACTAAGCCGTGAGCCGTTACCTTTTCCAATACGACCACACGTTCCTTGCGCTCATCCCAATGGGCATCGTGGTAGGTCTTTTTACAAATATGCGGAGCCAGCTCTTCCACCCAGCTGATGTCTATCCCGGCCACGGTACGAATAAATAAACGGGAAGTCTCCACGATCTCGCCCGCGACGATCCATTCGGGTTGATCGACTTTTTCCGCCGGAGCGGATGGCTGTGCTTTCTTGCGTCCTGAAGAAGGAGCGTTTTTATTGAACAATCCGGAACCAGGGAACAGCATCACTTCTCTGTCGCCCACAGCCTTATACATGTTTCGTTCCTCACGGTGGGCAATATGTCCCAGCAGACCGGACAGAACAGAGCGATGGATGGCGACCCGGACAGCCGGACTTAATCCGCTGAGTACTTGAACGTTTTGATGACGTTTATTGGGATTCTGAGGAACTTTACGATCGATCGAGACTATAGAGCCGCCTCCCAGTTCGGAGAGGATATCCTTTATCTGATCATAGAGATCGGCCCATTCCCGCATCCTGACAAATGAAACAAAATGAGCCCGGCAGAATTTGCGCACCTGATTCTCTGTGCGAAGTTCAGCCCAAGCCTTGCGCCAGCCTTTCCAAAGATTGAGCAAGGTGATGAAATCAGATTCCGGATCTTCAAACTCCTTGTGAGCAGTCTCGGCCTGAGTACGCTGCTCGGTCGGACGTTCCCGCGGATCTTGGATGCTCAGACCGGCAGCGATGATGACCACTTCCTCCAAAACTCCCTCTTCTCTGGCCTGCAATATCATACGTCCCAGTGAGGGATCCACGGCCATGCGAGCCAGTTCCATTCCCATGCGGGTCAGCTTGCGCTCTTCATCCAGCGCGCCCAGCTCCTGCAGCAAGGCGTATCCGGCATGGATAGCCTGCGAGGAAGGCGGATTGAGAAAAGGAAAAGTCTCGATCTCACCCAGACGGAACGCTTTCATCCTCAGGATAACTTCTGCCAGGTTCGCACGCTGGATCTCCGGCTGGGTATAAGGCTGGAGTTCGTTGAAATCTTTTTCGGAGTAAAGGCGGTAACAGGTACCATTCGCCACACGGCCGCAGCGGCCTTTGCGCTGATTGGCACTGCTTTGGGAAATAAATTCAATGGGCAGCCGTTTAGTCCTTGTACGCGAGCTGTAACGGCTGATCCTGGCCAGGCCGGTATCCACCACATAGTGGATATTGGGGATCGTCAGAGAAGTTTCGGCGATATTGGTGGCCACTACCACACGGCGCTTGCTGGAATAGGAAAAGACCCGCTGCTGTTCCGCGGAAGACTGCCGGCCAAAGAGAGGCAGGACTTCCACACCGTTCCAGCGACGGCCTTCCAGCATGGCGGTCGTATCGCGGATGTCCCTTTCACTGGGCATGAAAACCAGAATATCGCCCTGATAGGTTTCTCTGATGATACCCTCTACCGTGTTGACCGCGGTCTCAATAAAAGTCTCGTCACCCTCTTCTTCCTCACCATCTTTTGAAGCAACGTCCTCCTCCCGATAGATGACTTCCACCGGATAAGTCCGGCCGGAGACTTCCAGCACGGGCGCGTTATTGAACGCGGTGGAAAACGCCTCCGTATCTATCGTAGCCGAAGTAATAATGATCTTGATGTCATCCCGTTTCTGTGTCAGCTGTTTAAGGTAGCCCAAGAGAAAATCAATGTTGAGCGAGCGCTCATGAGCCTCGTCCACCAGGATGGCATCATATTCGCATAGGAAGGGATCGGTTTGTATCTCCGCCAACAGGATGCCGTCGGTCATCATTTTGATGTAAGTTTCCGGCCGGCAGTGATCGGCAAAACGGATCTTGCAGCCGACCTCATGTCCCCAGTCCACATTCAGCTCTTCGGACAGACGTTTGGACAGCGACATGGCCGCTACACGGCGCGGCTGAGTACATCCGATCTGTGCACGAACTCCCAAACCGGCCTCCAAACACATTTTCGGAAGCTGAGTGGTTTTGCCGGAACCGGTCTCGCCGGCAATGACCAGCACCTGATTTTTACGAATGGCCTCTACGATCTCATCTTTTCTATCCGATACAGGCAAAGTAGGATAAACCAGTTTAGGAACATTTATGGCACGACTTCGACGTAATTCGGCCGATCGTTCAGCCTTGGCGATAATACGGTCCAGCAGTCCGGAATTGGGTCTTCTCTGTCCGGGCTGAGGAGACAGCAATCGTTTCAACTGTAAACCCAGACGCACCTGATCCTGCAGCATACAGGAAGGCAAAAGCTCCTTTAACTTTTTAATGTGTTCTCTCAAAAAATGATTTTACTCTACCTTCGCAGGTATTTTACCTTCTCTCACTCAGAAACCGGAAAGAGATCAAAAATCTTTTCCGCGCACGTTGTTCAGCACTTTGCAATAAGAATAAAGGATCTGAGTATATTCCTTGTGATCCCTGCACTTGCGCAGCCGTTCCAGGAAGAAATACGTCTTTCTCAGGTAAGGTTCGACCAGTTCTCCGTATCTTCCACGGATCGCGTTGGAAATTTCCGGCTCCACTTTATAATAGCGCCGTGCCGTTTCGGGATTCAAAAGACGGCCCATAAAGACGACAACTCCTGCCAGATGCGCCAGTTTCAA
>JAFZAR010000200.1 GCA_017557085.1 Verrucomicrobiota bacterium
GTATTCTCATACGCTGCAACATACTACCAAAAACAGTCCAATATTGGAACTGAGAAATAAAATGGAAATGAAATAAAATTGCAAAAACTCATAATTCATCCAGCGTTCTTGTCAAAACTGTTAATTTTTGATATGCTCAACGGTATGAGGTTGAACCTTTAGGTATTAATGGAATATACTGAAACCGTAAATGTTATACACCTAATACCTTTATAATATGCGGTACATATCAAAAAATTTGGTATGAATACCTTTGCTGTATTGATTATTTTGCCACAATATATTGTGGACGAATATAATAAATAAGGGTCTTGACCAGCATCTCTGAGGTATGATAAAAGGAACCGAGTGAGATACAGAAGGTTAAGTAAGTATAAAATTAAACAGATTATTTTTTGTTTTTCAGAGGACCTTACAGCCAGTACAACGGCCAAACTTTTGAAGTTAAACCGTAAAACAGTCAATGCCTATTTCAATGAATTCAGAGAAAAAATTCTTCTGTATTCTTTGGAGGAGCATAAAAAAGAATTGGGTGAATTTGAACTGGATGAAAGTTATTTCGGAGCCCGGCGGATCCGAGGTAAAAAAGGCAGAGGTGCTGCTGGTAAAACTCCGGTCTTCGGAGTTCTCAAAAGAAACGATAAAGTTTTTGTAACCGTGGTGCCAAATTGTTCTAAAGAGTCATTACTCCCTATTATTCAAGGGAAAATACTGGAAGGATCAACGATTCATACAGATGGATGGAAGGCTTATGATGGACTGATCATCAATGGTTACAACCATTATCGTGTGTTCCATCATCAGAATGAATTTGCCAGGGGAAAATCCCACGTCAACGGCATTGAATCCTTCTGGAGTTTTGCCAAAAGAAGGCTGGCTAAATTCAACGGATTGACTGACGAGAAGTTTATCTTGCATCTAAAGGAAACTGAGTGTAGATTCAACCTCAGAGGCGAGGACTTCGCTTCGTTTATGTTAAAACTTTTTTTCTAACTTTTCCCAGAGATGCTGGTCAAGACCCTATTTTTTTATTGATCTCCATTGAATCCCAGTTTGTCATACCTTGTATTTCTTCTTGCCACTCTTCATGAAGAATTTTGGCTCCCAATAAAAAACACCCCTGAGAAATCGTTCCAGAAATTGAACCGTTATCTAGGGCTATTCGTTTCCATTTTTGTTCTGATATACATGGTATTATTATAAAAAACACAACATAACATATCAACAGTACAAGAATACATCCTGAAATTATATTTTTAGTTTTTGTTTTCATATTTTATTTGTGTTTATTGGATTAGATTTTGAAATCAAGAAGATAAAGAACAGCGAGCTGAATAAAAGCATGTAAGGATAAATCAGCTTAGGCATGATTTCGAAAGCGGATATGTCGCATCCCAGGTCAGCCGCAATAGAGATCGCAACCAGCATCTGTGCTCCATAGGGAATGACTCCTTGAAAAATACAGGAAAATGTATCCAGGATGGAAGCTGTCTTACGAGATGAAATCCCATAATTACGAGACATTTCCTTCGCGATCGGGTTTGTCATTACGATGGCCACCGTGTTATTAGCAGTAGCGATATCCATCGCTCCAACCAGCAATCCAATACCGATTTGACCGCCTTTGTTGCCTTTGAAAAATTTCTGAAAAAGCCCTAACAATGCGGTGAATCCACCGTTTTGTGAAATCAAAGAACAGATCGCTGATACGAGAATGGCGACCATAGATGTTTCAAACATACCGGAAACACCTGTTCCCATATTGGTGAGCAGTTCAGTGGGTATAGTTGCGCCGGAAACTAACATAATGATCGAGCCGGTGAAGATGCCGATGAATAAAACCGCAAAGACGTTAAGCCCTATGATCCCGCCGGCTAAAACCAATACATAAGGGATCATTTGGATCATGTTGTATTCTTTTACAACAAGATGTGATACATCCTGCTGCAGGGATAATACGGCAATGATGATCATAGAAATAACAGCCGCGGGAAGAGCTATCGCGAAGTTTTCCCGGAATTTATCTTTCATCTCGCATCCCTGACCATTGCAGGCCGCGATTGTTGTATCAGAGATGAAAGATAGATTGTCACCGAACATGGCGCCGCCAATGACACAGGCGATACAGAGAGAGGTCGAGAAACCGGCAGTATTGGCCACTGCGACAGCAACCGGTACAATGAGGGTAATGGTGCCGACACTGGTTCCCATTGCCAATGAAACAAAGGCACTGACGATAAAAAGTACCAGAACGGCAAATTGAGCCGGTATGACCGATAATACAAAATAGGCGACACTTTCCGCACTGCTTCTACCCACAACTCCCACGAACATACCCGCTGCCAGGAAGATGAGCAGCATCGTGAGGATATTTTTATCCCCAACACCTCCGGCCATGATCTCCAGCTTTCTATCAAAAGAAATCCTTCTGTTTTGCAGGCATGCTACTGTCAGCGCAAACAGAAAGATGACAACGATTGGGATCTTGTAAAACCCCATCTCGATCTGGAGACCATATTCATATAAGATACCCAGACCGAGATAAAGAGTTACAAATATTCCGATTGGGAGTAAAGCCCAGTAATTACCTTGCTTTGGAGAGATTTCCCTTTTTCCAATCGTTGTTGTGTTATTCATTTTACCCTATTTGAAGAGCATTTGGGAGAATAGATACAGATCGTTTTTCCAGACTTTGAAATCATGCACACCGGGTTCGACATAATAAATATGAGGGACTTCGTGTTCATCTAAATACTCATGAGTCCGTTTACTGAAACCCAATAGTCCATCTTTATCTCCGCATGAGATCCATAATAGTTTTAATTGTTTTTTGGCTGATTCGGGATCGGGGACCAGCAGTTTGGGTTCTTTTGTATTAGGAGCAGATGAAAAACCTCCGACCCATGCGAAGGTATCCAAATTTCCTAAGCCAAAATTGAGAGATTGACCACCGCCCATAGAAAGACCGGCAATAGCACGGTTTTCACGATCTTTCAGTACGGAATAATGACTCTCGATAAACGGGATCAGATCTTTGAGCAGATCCTTCTCAAAAGTCGCGAATGCTGCCACTTTATCTGGTGCCATGACATTACCGACAGCGCGGTCATCTTTCATGGCTCTTCCGTTGGGAAGCACCACGATCATAGGGGTGAGTTTTTTATCAGCATACAGATTATCGAGGATCGTTTTCGCTCTGCCGCCGTTTTCCCATTCATGTTCATCACCACCGATTCCGTGCAGTAAATATAACACAGGATATTTCTTGTCTGAGGAATAGCCGTAAGGTGTATAGACTAAAGCCTTACGGTCATTGCCAACAGTACTGGAAGGGTAGGTGATAGTTTCCAGTTTCCCTTTTTCGATATTGGGTCTTTCCTCATCAAATCCTTTCGGAGCTTGGGAAAGTTCTGTTTGTGACTGTTTTGAAAGGAGTTCGTTTTTGATTCCTGAGTTTTTCATTTTTAACATGATCTTGTAACACAAAGCTTCGTCAAAGGGTGCTTTTTCTGGCGGTTGGATCGTCAGAATACCATTGCTATCCATTTCATATTGAACAGGTTCATCGGAACCCAGCAATGAGACAGAGTCGATTTTTTCTCCGGCAAAGGATTTTAACACAGTGGGTTCAGTTGGAACTCCCAGTGTAAACGCATAAACCAGATTATATTTTTTGGTGTAGCGGATATCCTTCGCGGTTGCGGGTTTTCCTTGCCCTTCGTTGAATCCCTGGCGATTGATTTGCAATTTATCTTCAGTTTGAGGCCCTTCACCATAGACTTTCCAATAAGTTGTGTCATGGATGCCTTCCTGATTTGTCTGCATCCAGTTGGCTATTTCATTGGCTATTTTCAGCTCTTTTTCATCCAGAGTCCCATTTCCCTGAATAGGAACACTTAACAGGAGATTTCCGCCTTTGCTCACAACGTCAATGAGCATTCGGATGACGGTGCCGGCGCTTTTATAATCACCCCGTTCATAAATACCTTGATCATAGTGCCAAGTACCGATGCAAGTGTCTGTTTGCCAATAGGGTGTGGTGATTTCTGAAGGAGCTCCGCGTTCCACATCCCATACAAGAGATTGCCTCTGATCTTCATTTAACACTTTTCCTGTGACAACAGCTTTGCTGATCCCATCGTTCTTGGCCGCGTTTACATTATGAAGGTGGGCTGTGATTTGTAAGCCAATGTCATTCAATGGATAAAAGGGTACTACCGTATCATCGTAATAGAGCAGTTCCGGCTCATAGTCATTGATGAGCTGTATAGTTCTATTGTAGAAATTATCCATATAAGCCTGTGACGGTGGGGTAGCACCTTTTCCCCATTCCCAGTTGGCGTGGATGTTGCGGTCAGGACTCAGAGGGTGATTCTGTGCGTACAGATCTTGAGGATCATAACCTTCCCACCAGAGGCCTTTTCCATCTTCTTTCGTCAATTTTCCATCATAAGGGATACCTTTGTATTCACCTTGAGTATCAGCACCTTGGGCGAGTTCGTAGAATATCCAGGCGTGAGCTGCGTGAACGCTTACACCCCAATGAAGACCGTGTTTTTCCGCCGCGGCTTTCCATTCTTTGGAAATGTCTCTCTGAGGTCCCATGTTGACGGAATTCCAAGGTTGATAGGTGCTGTTGTAAAGATCGAAGTTGTCATGATGATTGCCAAGGGAAACTAAATAACGAGCACCCATCTTTTTATAGAGGGCGACTAATTCATCGGGATTCCATTTCTCCGCTTTCCACTCATGGATGACATCCTTGAAGCCGAATTTGGAAGGCGGTCCGTATTTGGCGCGATGTACTTTGCCCTGCCAGTTGTTTTCATCATACATCCAGCGGGCATACCAATCTCCGGAAGCTGGCTGGCACTGCGGCCCCCAGTGAGCGAAAATACCAAACTTCGCGTTTTTGAACCATTCCGGCGTTTTTACATCTTTTGCCAGAGATTCAAAAGTAGGTTGAATCGGAGTTTGTTTTGATTCAAGTCGGCTATTTTCTTCCGCTTGCAGGGCTAAGCATCCCAACAGCACACACATTGATGTGCTGACCATTCTTTTGACAGTCAAATGTTTCATCACAAGCCAAATCATGCCATTTTCTTATTCAATCTGCAACTTTTATAAATGATTTCTAATGTTTTATGAGGACTCCCTTGACTTGGTCTAATTGGTTCAGTTTAATGGTTTTGGTATTTTGCCGGGGATACTGACAAAATACGATGAGGGGCTTTTTATTTTATAATATCTTCTGCATTATGAGTATAGAAAATGGAAAACGTCCGAGTGAATCTGCCGCGGAATCTTGTTACTTAGTGATGCCGCAGCACGCTAATGATTCCGGTATAGCTTTTGGTGGTACGATTATGGCCTGGATAGATATGCTGGCTGCGATCGTAGCACGTCGCCATTGTGAACATGAGGTAGTGACGGTCAACATAGACAGTTTGTCTTTTATCGAACCCATTATGATAGGCGAACATGCTTGTCTAAAGGCTTCGGTCAATTATGTGGGGCGGACATCCTTGGAAGTTGGAGTTAAGGTATTCCGTGAATGTCCTTATGCCAAAACAAGTTCAGTCGCGACAAAGGCATACCTGACGTTTGTGGCTCTGGGAGAGGATAGACGGCCTATTCCCGTGCCAAAACTCATCCCGGAAACTCCGGATGAGATCCGTCGTTTTGAAAGCGCAAAACACCGGGTGGAGTCTCGCATCAAATTGAGAGAACTGTTAAAGACTATTCATCAGTAGTGCCAGTTTTTGGTTCTGCTTATGTTCGGATAAGTTGTTAGAAAAATTGTTCAGGTTGATAGAGAGATACTGGCGGAGAAGGGCTCTTTCCGAGGAAGAACCTCCTATAGCTTTGTAATATCCGTCTATCTCAACAATTTGAATGTTGCCCAGACTTGCGATCTTTCTCTTTCTTGTAGAGAAAGAAACCAGACGATCAAAGATATCCAATATCTTTTTCATGCCGTCAATTTTAATGACAGGGGACAGACATTTATGGGGGTATCCCTAAAAATTTTTGTTATTTTTTATTTTTATTTGACGGGACGGGTTTTATGAGCTATATTTGGGAAGTCGTTAGTGGTAATGTGACTATGAAAAAAACTGCTTTAAATACAAATTTGAATCGGAAACAAGGATTTACGTTGATTGAATTACTTGTTGTGATCGCGATCATTGCGATTCTGGCTGGCATGATCCTGCCCGCTTTGTCCAAAGCGAAGGCTAAGACTCAGGGTATCAGCTGTATGAATAATACCAAGCAGATCACTTTAGCTTGGATTATGTATGGTAATGACCAGGAAGACTGGATGATGCCGAACTTTGAGTCCGGTGATCCGAATGATCGTCCATTATCTTGGGTGACAGGCTGGCTGGATTGGGACGGTGGCACAGATAATACAAACTGGCTGTATTTGGTGGATCCCAAATATGCGCAGATGGGCAACTATATGAGCAAAGCTGCGAAAGCTTTCAAATGCCCTGCTGATAATAATGCGATGCCGAAGGGGTCTAAAGGTGTTATTGGAAAACAGCGTGTTCGTACCGTTTCCATGAATTCTTATATGAATCAGAACGCAGGTCCCGGTGAAGCCTATTGGGATACTAACAAAGATAATAAAGGGTTGCGTATCTATCGTAAAATGAGTGATTTGAAGAAACTCAAACCGACTTCAGCCTGGGTGATCGTGGATGAACATCCGGATAGTGTGAATGACGGTTGTCTGTTCCCGGAAGCCGGTATCGTGAATGAAGGCGGAATCAAAGTTGTAAAAGGTGATACCAGCCGTTCTACCTGGCGTGATACTCCTTCCTCACTGCACAATGGTGCTTGCGGTTTCTCGTATGCCGATGGTCACAGTGAAGTAAGAAAATGGAAGACCAAACCAATGATCGTGGATTGCAGAACGGTAAAATTTATCTATATGCCAGACACTATACAGATTGGTGGAGACAGAACCGACTGGGATTGGTTTGGAGCTCACTCTGCTGAGGTTTACTAAAATTTAAGTATCTCTCTAGAGAGAATATATTAAAGACGCCGTGTGGAAATTTCACGGCGTTTTTATTTTGAGAAAACGATTTTCTTCTTGGAAGAGCTTTTTTATCAGTGTAATATAACCAGCCGTTGAGTATGGAGCGTAAAGCTAAAATAATACGAAAAACGAAAGAAACGTCCATCAACTTGACCTTGAATATAGACGGTTCTGGTAAAGGGAATATCAAAACGGGGGTTCCTTTCTTTGATCACATGCTGACGCTCTTTGCCAAACATTCTCTTTCAGATTTGAAGTTGAGCTGCAAAGGGGATATTGAGGTGGATGCTCATCATACTGTGGAAGATTGCGGATTGGCTTTGGGACAAGCTTTCTTACAGGCATTAGGCAATAAAGCAGGGATCCATCGTTACGGGATGGGGTTTGATCCCAGAAATCCTTTTACCGGTGAGGCTTATATTCCAATGGATGAATGCTTGGTGCGTTGCGTGATCGATTTTAGTGGTCGTCCATATCTGGTTTATCGCGGATTGGACAAAAAGGCGATGAGCTGTGTCTCTTTGAAGGAACGTGTTCAGGATATGTCATCAGCTTTTCGATTTGGATTGGCGAGAGAGTTTTTTCAAGCTTTTGTAAATGAATCCCGCTGTAATCTCCATTTGGAATTATTATATGGCGACGAGCCTCATCATATTGTTGAGGGAATGTTCAAAGCCTTTGCTCGTGCGGTGGATTTTGCCTGTCAACATGATCCGCGTTTGGGAAACCAAATTCCTACAACAAAAGGGAAATTGTAGGAAATTTGTGTTTTAAATGAATAATAACGTAAATAATAACGTCAAAAGAAATGGCTGGTGAGGTCGAATATACTTCGCTAGACGATGGTGTTTTGATCGAGCGTTCAAAAGAAGGAGATCAATCCGCTTTTGGAGTGCTTGTGGGGCGTTATCGGGATCGGGTTTATGGCCAGATTTACAAAATGCTTCAGCACCAAGAAGATGTTTTAGATCTTTCTCAGGATGTTTGGGTAAAAGCTTGGACACGGTTATACCAGTTTCAGGGAGATTCACCCTTCACAACATGGATTACACGCATCGCGATCAATGTCTGTTATGATCATTTGCGCAAAAAACAACGCCGTCCGGTAGAGGAATCTATCGATGAATTGACGGAGAAAAATGGTGAAGGTGAGTGGACTCCCAAAGTGGATGCGGATCCCTTAAAAGGAATTGCAGACAGTGAAAAAACAGAGGTTTTGCTGGAAGCCATGGAGAATCTCTCCAAAGAACAAAAATTAGCTCTGGAATATATGTATTTTGAACAGATGGAATACAAAGAAATCGCGGAACGAATGAATTGTTCAACAGGTACTGTGATGTCCAGGCTTTTTTACGGAAAGAAGAATTTATCCAAACAGCTTGAAATAGTGTTGGAAAAACATGGAATCGATCCTAAAAATGGTCTATAGACTATGATAAGAGAACAGGATATAGAAAAGATAGTTCGTTTGGTGGATGGGCAACTGTCCCCAACGGAAGCTTCAGAGTTGGAAGCTCAGATAAAAGCAGATCCTGAGTTGGCAGATGAATACCGTCTTCAGAAAAGTGTTTCTGTTCTCCTGCAAAATGTTTTGAAAGCGGATCCGATTCCTGTACCTCAATCGCAAAAGGATTATTTTTCGGGAATACAAGCCAAGATCCAGAAACGAAACGATGAGGTAAAAGCTGTGGTGGCAGAGAAGAATAAGTTCTGGAAACGGATGGCGCAGGCTCGTCGAATTTGGGCTCCGGCTATAGCGGCTTGTGTGATTCTTTCTCTGGCGTATGTTTATGAAATGGGCCCGCAAAAAGTAGCGGCGGCTTCCGGTTATTTTGAAGTGGAGACAGGGGCCGGTTTTTCCACGACAACTTTGGAGAGTGATACGATCTGCATTGAATGGATCGATTCATCTTATCCTGATTTTTCATTGGGAACTTAGTAGTAAGTAGATAGTTATGAAGTTTTATCGTAGTTTATTCGCTGTTTTTATTTCATTAACTCTTTTTTTAAGTTGTGTTTGTTTTACAGCACTAAAGGCAGAAGTCTGTGCCGCAGAAGCATCAAAGAGTGGAGAAGATTTTCCTTTGAAGTTACAGCTTATTTGGGGAACGGATAAAGATATCAAAGGGACTTCTGTAGAGAACAAGTTTAAAGAGGTTGATCCCACGGTGAAAGAGCGTCTCGGCGAATTTTTAAAGTGGAAGTATTACTATGAAATCAGTTGCAAACGAATCAATCTGGTCGATGACAAAGAACAAAAAGTCCGCATGAGCAAGAAGTGTGAGATTGAAATTCAAAAGATTGAGGGGCAGACGGTTGAAGTAAAACTCTATGGTGAAGATAAGATGGTTGTCAAAAAAAGAGCAAAGATCACTGCAAAAAAACCACAATCTGTGGCAGGGAAAACCGAAGAAAACTCTGATTTCTGGTGCGTTTTGATCAGTGTGGATGATGATCCCAAAGGAGAAAAAGACGCCGAGAAAAAAACAGAAAAAACGGATAAAAAGTAAGTGTTTCTTATATAGGATTTATACCCGTCTTTTGAAAGACGGGTTTTTTATTTTTGATGTTTAGTTTGAAATAATAAGAAAATTGTTTTATAATGTTGTCGTGAAACATCTGCAGAAGATTATTTTCTCATCGGTGTTGTTATGTTTGTGCTTGAATGCGCATACAGCGTATGCGCAAGACGTAAAACGTGTACCGATAGAGGGGGATGCCATCAGGTCGATGGCGAGTATTGATTTAAATGATATGAAACAAAGAATAGAAAAACTGGAAAAGCGGCTTATTGCGAAGTATGGGGATAAGCAAACAGAACGTATTCAGCGAGGACTTCGCCAGGCAGCCGACATGTGGCTTCCGGAGGATGGAACTCCTGAAGATTTTGAAAATCTTGTTCAAACATATTTTGCGGGGACAGATGGAGAGAAAGATATTCTGTTCAAGAAATTTGAAAAACAACTGGAGCAACTGATCGGACACAATTTGATGGTGCAGCTCTCTCTTCGGGAACAGGTTGACTTGGATTTAGGACCTGTTCAACCGGTGGATCAGATTTTTGCGGGATTTGATCCAGGGGCTCATCTGCATGATGATTTCTTTCAGAACAAGTTAGCACATATTATTTTACTGAATTTCCCGGTAACAACATTGGAAGAACGCATTCAGCAGGGCAGTCAATGGACTCGTCGGCAATGGGCTGAGGCCCGCTTGGCCTCCATGTTTTCTAAACGAGTTCCGGCCAGTGTAACACAGAAGATCGCTCAATCATTTGCGGATGCGGATGCATATATTGGTGATTATAAATTTTATATGCACCATGTCCTGGATGAAAATGGAGATCGTTTGTTCAATTCTGGATTGAAACTCCTTTCACACTGGGATTTAAGAGATGAGATCAGAGGACTTTACAGCAACAATACCGATGATCCAAAACTTGTACTGAAAAAGCAGAGAATGCTTCAAAAAATCATGGAGAAAGTGATTGAGCAGACCGTTCCTGCTTCAGTGATCAACAATCCGAATTTAGATTGGAATTTGTTTAGTAACGAGGTAAGCGTGTCTCCAGTCAAAGATGAAAATCGTCCAGATAAAGCAGATGTGAAGCCTAGCTCCGAACCGGAGGCAGATACCCGGTATGCGACACTGCTGAATATTTTCAAGGCTTGTAAGTTGGAAGATCCTTATTCTCAAAAGAATCCGACACTTATTGATCGTCGGTTCAATGAAGACCGTGAAATTCCGGAAGATCGCTTCTCCTCAATATTGGTAGAAGTGCTGACTGCTCCGGAAATTAAAGAGGTTGCTGCATTGATTTCCAAGAGGTTAGGAAGACCATTGGAACCGTTTGATCTCTGGTATACCGGGTTCCAGGCGCGAGGAGATTATTCTGAAGAATACTTGGATAAGCTCTGTACCGAAAAATATCCGAACTTGAAAGCATTTCAGGATGATATACCTAACATCCTGATGAAGATGGGTTTTACAGAACAGAAAGCGAAATATATCGGGAATCAGATCAGTGTGGATCCCGTGAGAGGATCCGGTCATGCGTTTGGTGCTGGGATGCGTTTTGAAAAGGCTCATTTGCGCACAGAGGAACTCAAAGGTGGTATGAACTATAAGAGTTTTAATACAGGAATGCATGAGCTGGGACATTGTACCGAGCAAACGATATCATTACACTGGATAGATGAGTATTTTCTCAACGGAGTGCCTAATACGGCGTTTACAGAAGGAATGGCTTTCTTTTTCCAGGGAAAAGATATGGAAATGCTGGGATTGCAGAAACCTGATGAAAAAACAAGGGCTTTGCGCGCTTTGAATGATCTCTGGAGCTGTTATGAAATTTCAGCGGTAGCGATGGTTGATATAGCTGTCTGGCATTGGATGTATGATCATCCGGAAGCTACTCCCACCCAGTTGAAAGCGGCAGTGATCGACATTGCCAGGAAATGCTGGAATACTTACTGTGCTCCAGTATTTGGATTGCAGGATTCGCCGATTTTAGCGATCTACTCGCACATGATCCATAGCGGACTCTATTTGCCGGATTATCCTCTGGGCCATATTATTGAAGCACAAATCCAATATCATATCGAAGATATTGCCGCAGAAGGAAAGAAATCAGTGGCAGACGAGATTGAAAGAATGGATAAACTTGGCTGTATCGGACCAGATTTATGGATGCAGCAGGCTACAGGTTCTCCTGTCTCTGCGCGTCCAATGATCCATGCCGCGGCAGAGGCGCTTAAAATCATTAAAGAATAGAGTCAGAATTCTATGAGCGGCACGGATAAAGCAAATCACAAAAACAAATCAGAACCCAAAGATCCTGAGACTGTTGAGTGGTGTGTGGCATA
>JAFZAR010000201.1 GCA_017557085.1 Verrucomicrobiota bacterium
ATCGGAGGTATCTTCATCTATGTAAAGCTCCATGACAGGTTTGACGGAAAGATCCACGACGAGCGCGGCTTCACCGTCACAAAGAACGGGCTCTACGGAACGGCAGCCTGGATGTCCGAAAAGGAGATAAAGAAAGTGCTGGAGGTGGCCACTCCGGAGCGGGCGGAGGGCACGATCCTGGGCGAGTCTCACGGAAAAGTCATCTGTATGCCCAAGGACACCAGACTGAACCGGCATATCGCCATTTTCGGCGCATCCGGAACCATGAAGACGCGCGCAGTGGTCCGCAATGCCCTGTTCCAGACCATCAAGCGCGGTGAGTCTGTAGTGGTGACGGATACCAAGGGTGAGCTCTATGGGGATACCGCTGAGCTGTACCGCCGGAACGGGTATGACGTGAAGGTCTTCAACCTGGTGAGCCCCGCCCACGGCGACTCGTGGAACTGCATGTCGGATCTTCAGGGCGATACCCTCATGGCCCACGTGCTGACCAACGTCATCATCGGCAACACCAGCTCCGGAAAGGGCGACCACTTCTGGGACAACGGCGAAGCGAACCTGCTCAAGGCGCTGGTTCTGTATGTGGACCAGGATCGGCACCGAGACCCCGCGACGAAGCATCTGCCCGCGGTCTACCAGATGCTGACCCGGTACAGCGAACGACAGCTCACCGCCCTGTTCGAGAAGCTGCCGCTGGACCATCCGGCCCGGGCGCCTTTCAACCTGTTCTCTCAGTCGAGTGATACGGTGCGTTCGGGAATTGTTTTAGGCCTCGGCACGCGTCTGCAGGTGCTGCAGAACCAGGCGGTGCAGCAAATCACAAGTCAGTCTGACATAGACCTGACCGCCCCCGGGAAACGGAAATGCGCATATTTTATTATCCTGAGCGACCAGGACGCCAGCATGGCATTCCTGTCATCGCTCTTTTTTTCATTCCTGTTTATCAAACTGACCCGGTACGCGGACGCGGCTCCGGGAGGACACTGCGCGGTCCCGGTGAATCTGGTCTTCGATGAGTTCAACAATGTGGGCCGCATCGGCGGCGCGCCGGACGGTTCGGACTTCACCCGGGCGCTCAGTACGATCCGTGCCAGGGACATCCGGGTCATGCTGGCCGTGCAGAGCCTCGGGCAATTGCAGAATCGGTATGGCAACAACCTCTGGGCCGAGATCATCGGCAACTGCGACATCCAACTGATGCTGGGCTGTACCGACGATGTGAGCGCCGAGTATTTCTCCGCGCGAAGCGGCGACATCTCCGTGGAGGTGGACTCCACCATGACGGTCCGCAAAACGATCGCGGTGGCGCAGATCATTCCCCAATACCGACAGACACAGGGCCAGGGCAAAAGGCGCCTTCTGACGCCGGATGAGGTGCTTCGCCTGCCTAACGACGAGTTGCTCTGCATCGTCCGCGGCTGCAACATCCTCAAGCTCCGGAAGTTTGATTACACGCGCCATCCCATGGCCGGGGAGATCCGACGGGTGTCGGTCTATGACTACGAACCGCGTCCCGGTCTGGCATACAACCCGGTCACTGCCGCGTCGTCTGCGTCGACCGAGTCTTCGAACCCAACGCGAAAACCTCTGCTCAGCGCGTCCAAGCCGCCGAGCGGGTTTTAATCAATGCAAAGGAGGATGAATCCAATGATCAATCAAGAAGATGTTCTGGAAACCGGTGCTGCTCTCCAGACTGAAGCAGACCAGTTTCCCGGACAGGAATTCCGCTCTGAAGAGAGCATGCTCCGCCGGGAGGGAGAGAGCCCGCCCCAGACTGATCCGGGCGCCGCGTCTTCTGATGTCAAAGCTCCGGATCCGGGTTTCCTAAGGCGATCCGATGCCGGATCCCCGTCTCAGTCTGGTACAGCGGCCGGTTCCAGGAAAAAGGCGCCTAAGAGCGTGGTCACCATCGATGAACAGCCATCCGTGGAAACTGTAGCGGAAAAGGCGAAATCCGATCTGCTGGACCTCATCGAGTCCATGAAATCCAGGCGTGTCCTTACCGGCATCATTCAAGGCATCGAGGAACTGGGCGACAATCCTAACAACTCCGTCGCAGTCATTTATCATGGAGATTACAAAATTGTGATTCCCATGGAGGAGGCGGTGGAGCTGCCCGCCGGTTTCTCCGGCAGCAACGGAGATGAAATCCGGCATATGATGCTCAGCAAACGTCTTGGCGCGGAGGTGGACTACATTGTCAAGGGGCTGGACCAGGAAGCGAACGTTGCGGTGGCCAGTCGGCTGGAGGCCATGCGGGCCAAACGGAAAGCCTATTATTTCAAAATTGGCCTGGATGGTAACTATTTGATTCGCGAGGGAGTCTCCGCGGAAGCGCGCGTCGTCTCCGTCATCCGCGCCGGCATCTTTGTGGATCTGTTTGGGGTGGAGACATTTATCACAGTGCGGGAGCTGAGCTATCAGCGCCTGCTGGATGCCAGCTCCCAGTTCCGTACCGGGCAGCGTGTTCTGGTCAGAATCCTGACGGTAGATCGCTCAAACCGAAACCACATCAAGGTGTCTGCTTCCGTGAAGCAGGCCGGCGTCAACCCCCTTGAGCGTGCCCTTCGGATGTATACTGTCGGCAACAAGTACGTCGGTACGGTCACTATGGTGGATGCCAGCGGTGTTTTCGTAGCCCTGGACGGCGGCGTCGACTGTCTGTGTACCCATCCGAAACGCGGGCGCCCGCCCAGAGGCGCCCAGGCCACCGTCCGGATCCTGGGCATCGATCATGAGGCAAGCAGGATTTGGGGCTCCATCACCCATATCGCCATCGCGAAATAAGACACGAAGGAGGAATCCGTATGACAGACGCGCCCAGTGAGGAACAGCTGCGCCGAACAAGCCTGGCCAGGAATGCCCGGCGGCTCATCTGCGAGTGCTTTATGATCGAGTCTGCCGACGACACATCCCTCACCGCCTATTACCGCGGCTTTTACCTGCAATTGTCTTTTTCCGAACTGCATCCGCTCATTGTGTTCTGCCTGGCCAGAAAGATCCGGGATACGGAGTCGCTGAAGCAATTTGAGTCTGTGAACGAGCTCAATCTGCGCAGCGTACTGGGAAGCCACACGATCAACCCTGAGGTCGGCTGCTATGCCTACCGCGCCGTCCACTGGCTGGACGTGGAACTGACCCGAGACCGGCTGTTTGAGATCCTCGAACGCCTGGCCGGCGAGGCGCAGCGGGGCTATAATCGGTTATCCGTGTGAGACTGAGTTGCATTTCCCTTGACTTTTCGGTGTAATCTTGTAGAATCTATTCAGAAGGGATGATGCATCATGAAACGCGTTACCTGGTTGACCCTGCTTCTGATCCTCTGCGTCATACTGACTTTGACCGCCTGCGGAAAGCAGAAGGATCCGGCGGAAGAGAGCATGCAAGCCACTGCTTCAGAGGCGCTTCTCCAGACCGAAACGGAATTGGCGTCGGATACAGTGCACTGGAGTGATATCGATTTGGATTCCAATGCTGCAGATACGACTGCAGTACCGACCGAACCCGCTGAGCCTCCGATCGAGGCGACCGAGCTCTCGGAGCCGTACACGACCGTTCCGCAGTCATCTGAAGCGGGAACCGAGCCTGCGCCGACGGAGACGGAAAAGGCGACAGATCCTCAGCCCACAGAACCCAAACCCACAGCCCCGGCGCCCACGGAG
>JAFZAR010000202.1 GCA_017557085.1 Verrucomicrobiota bacterium
ACAGCAACTCCCAGCTCGACGCTTGATCTCGATTATCTGGAAATCCCGTCTGCCCGCGGTGACTACTACTGCGTGTTTATCAAGGGTCTCCTGATCGCTCCGGAAACGGGCAATTATCGCTTTGCTGTCGCCAGTGACGATGAAAGCCGTCTCTATCTGAGTACGGATGCAACTCCGGCCAACAAGACTCTGGTGGCGGAAGAACCCAGCTGGTGTAACTCCCGCGGTTTTGACACCGGTGCAGGCGGCAATCAAGCCCCGACGCAATCCGGTGACATCTACCTGGAAGCCGGCAAGTGCTACTACTTTGAAGGCTATATGCGTGAAAACGATGGCGGTGACAACTTCGCTGTTGCGTGGTCATTGCCGAGTCAGGGTCCCACCCGGGTTCCTGATAACGCGACCCCGATCTCCAAGGCTTATGTGCTGGATCTGGGATCTGTTGTCAATCCGGGCAATACGGTTCTTGAGATCGTAAGCCAGCCGCCCGCAGTGGTGAACGCTTATGAAAATGGTACCATCAGCCTTCCTGTGGAAGTGAATTACTTCTCTGACTTAGGTTACGATGTGCCTCCGTACTATACCTGGTATGTGAAGAGCGACAATACCATGGGAATGTGGGCACCCGTCTCTTCTGTGGAGTACTCTCAGAATTCCGTGACTGGTGCCAACACCAGCACACTGCAGTTCAGAAATCTGTCAGCCTGGGAACACAACGGCACCTATCGTCTGGATATGAGCCTGGCCGGTAAGTCTCTCTCTTCTCAGGAGATCACGCTGAACGTGCTGAGCGATACCGAAGCTCCGACCGCTGTGGTCAAGGGCGACAACACGATGGAAAATGTCACCGTTCAGTTCAGCGAAGTGATCGGTTCCGGCATTGACGATCCGTCCAATTACAGCATTGACGGTCTGGAGATCCTGAATGTCGAGTATAACGAGGCTATGGATGCGGCTTATCTGACGACCACACGCCAGGAATCCGGCAAGGTGTACACCCTGAAACTGAAGAACATCAGCGATAATTACGGCAATACCATTCCGTCCAATTACTCTGTGTCCTTCACAGCGTTCGTTTGGGCTCCCGGTTATGTGATCCTGGAGTGCTACGATGAAGAACCTTCATTCGCTGAGCTGTTTGAGTCGGTCACATGGAATCCGTATAACCATGCTTATCGTCTGCCTTCACAGGTGAATAACTACATTGAGATCACCACCACGACCTTCAATCAGGATTACTGCATTGAACGTGTGGTCGGTTATCTGGCTCCTGAAGAGACGGGTACCTACGAATTCGCCGGTGCCTGCGACGATGATATGAAACTCTGGATCTCCCCGACAGAAAGCGTTGCTGATCTGAGCGACGATGTCGTCTGCTGGGAGCAGGGTTGGAACAATAACGGCCATGGCCGCATATATGACTGGAAGTACCAGGACGGCACTGAAGTCAATCACGGTACCCGCACAATCGATCTGGTTGGCGGACAGAGATATTTCTTCAACGCTACTCTGCGTGAAGATGGCGGCGGTGACTTCATGACACTGACCTGGAGACTCCTGCCGAACGCGATGCAGGCCAACAACACAGCTCCGATCCTGACCGGCAAGTACCTCGGTATCTATGTCAATCCGGATACAGCGAGCATCACCATCAAACAGCAGCCTGAAAATGTTGTCGGCATAGTGGGCGATACCGCCAAATTCTATGTGGGCGCGACAGGCGTCAATGAGTACAATGCTCCGCTCCAATATCAGTGGTATCTGAATGGCACAGCCCTGGAAGGTCAGACTTCCGCGAACTGTGAATTCCTGCTGACCTCCGACATGGCTGACGCTGAAGTCTATTGCGAACTGAGCGTACCGGGCAAGACTGTCACAACAGACGCGGCCAAGATCACCCTGGCGGCTGATGTGGATCCGGCGACACCGGTCCTGGTGACAGCGGTGGGTACGACCGTTGTGGTCTCCTTCGATAAAGCGGTGGATCCTGAGTCTGCCTCTGATGCCGCCAACTACACGGTTTCCGGCGCGACTGTGACTGATGCTAAAATTCATGGAAGCGAATCCACAGTGGAACTGACACTCGACGCGGCTCTCAAGAGCGGCACGTTCACTGTCACGGTTGCCAATGTGAAGAATCTCTCCGGTGTAGTGATGCCGGCTCCGGTGACCCTGGAAGGCGGCAGCACTGAGCTGAACTATGCTAACCTGAATCCGTCCGGTATCGCTCCTTTCGTGTTCGTGGACATGGATGGTTCCTATGCGCTCCATGCCGGCGGCGGTGACTACTGGAATGACACCGAATACGGCTGTCTGTATCTGTACGAGGATGTCGAAGGCGACTTCGATGTCGTCCTCTGTGTGGAAGACATTGAAAACAACAACGTCTGGTCCAAGGTCGGTCTCGCGTTCCGTTCAACTCTGGACGGCAACAGCGCTCATGTCTCCATGCTGGCGACACCGGAACGTGTTCAGATGACCTATCGTCCGACAGCTGGCGCGGCTTCTTCCGAAGATTCAACTGTCAGGAACTACGGTGATGTGACCTATCCGAGCAACTGGATCCGTCTCAAACGCGTGGGCAATCAGTTCACGGCTTACCGTTCACTGGACGGTAACTACTGGACCTATGTCGGCGAAGCGAACGAGAGCAAAGTTCAGCTGCCTGCGGCCGGTTACCTCGGTATCGTGTACAGCACACAGGATCAATCCAACTATCATATTGCCCATGTGAGCAACTATGATTCTCATTACGTGGCGCCGGCTCTGCCGATACCTGACCCGAACGATTACACGTTCACCATGGTCGGTTATCAGGACGGCGGCGTGGAAGGATTCTACGACTATGACGCTGAAACCGGTATCTTCTCCGTCTGGGGCTGCGGCTCTGACATCTGGGGAGACAACGATCACTTCAGCTATCTGTATCGTCCGGCTCCGGAAGGCGACTTCAGCCTCACCGTGAAACTGGAAGACTTCCCGGCCACTTCTAACGGCTGGGCCAAAGCGGGTCTGATGGTTCGTGAAGGTGACGCCGACGGCGGATTCCCGAATAACTCCCGCTATGTCCTGATGCAGACACAGAGAGCGTACAACTCTAGCAATGGCAGCTTCAGATCTTCATGGCGCAATGTCCTGGGTCTGGGCGTGGGCGATAACGAAACTGCCGGCGGTCCTGCTTACAGCTATCCGAACTGGCAGCGTATCGAACGCGTGGGCGGAGTCATCTCCTGCTACTACAGCATGGACGGTAAAGACTGGACTCTGTTCACCGAGACCATCACCAATGGCTGGGCGGATGGAGCTATGGGCTCAAGCCTGCCGCTGTATGTGGGTATGTGGGTGACCTCTCACACGACTGAGAGCTCCGATGCCTGCGGTTACTTCAGCAATGTGACCTTCGTGGGCGGCGATGTGCCTCCTCCGGTCGGTGACCTGGAACTCAGCTACAGCATCGAGGGTGACAATCTGGTCCTCCGTTGGGAAGCCGCCACAGGCGCGAGCCTGGAAGTGGCCCCGACAGCCGACAGCACCAGCTGGACAGTACTCCAGGGCGAACTGGTGGGCGGTGCCTATCAGTGCTCTGTCCCGATGACGGAAGCCGCCGGCTTCTATCGTCTGACGAAGTAGTCCGATAACACTTGATGGATGGATGCTCTCCCCGTGAGGGCATCCTCCTTTCGAGAAAAAGACCGGGGTCTGTTAAAAAGATCCCGGTCTGTTTTTTTTGAAAGAACCATGAAAGAACCACAGATGGACACAGATACACACAGATAAATTATTGATATTGAATTATTTATTATTGTG
>JAFZAR010000203.1 GCA_017557085.1 Verrucomicrobiota bacterium
ATCCGTGCTTTTTCGGGATCCAGTCCCAGGGCTTTCCAGTCAATGCTCAGGCGGATCTCCTGTTCCTGAGTGTCAAAGTTGCCGATGGAGACCAGTGTTTTGCCCGGTTTGACATAGGCGGTGGCTTTGACGATGGGATTGTCTGTCTGCACAGGGCAGAGGTCATTCCAGTAGCCGATCATTTTGGCATCTTCAATGCCGAAGGATTTCCAGAGGTTCCAGACAGGAACGGGCGAGAACTGTCCGTAGGAGTGACGCGCCGTCGCGCCGTAAACCATACCGAGGAAACGGTTTCCGCCGTCCTGAAGCATTTCGCTCATGACACCAAAGGGGATCCCGGAGAAGGTAACGAACCATTCGTCGGGATTCATCTGGTTATAGAGGAAGCCTTCGCCGAACCAGAGACGGTCCACGTAGGGGAAAAATCCGGTATACTGGTTCATGGGACCGGCGGAGTACTGGCGGTGAGAGTGGAGATCAATGAGCGCGCCGGGATTATTGGCGTACATGATCTTGCGCATCCGTTTGAGAACAGGCCGGTCAAAGGAGACATCGTCCATGTAGAGGCCGTCTATCTTGTAGTTCTTCATCATCCAGTCCAGACCTTCCAGATAGTAGTTGATCCAGCGTGAGAAGGGATTCAGGACGAGAGCGGCATCGGAGGTCTCGTTGGGCAGCGGCGTGTACCAAGCGGGTTTGTAGTCATCTATCAGATGTTCACAGTCCCAGGGGATGCCGTAGCCGATACCACCCAGGAAGATCTCATGATTGAGGCTCTTGAGGGCATAGACTTCGGCAGTGTGCGTGGTCAGCTCGCGGATGGTGTAGTAGAGTTTGACTTTGCGGCCGTGTTCATGCTGTTTGGCGACAAAATCGATCAGCGGCTGACGGACGTGGAAAGGATAATTGATCACGGGATTGAGAGATTGGGCATGATGGATGTTGGCCACGTTGGCGCCTTCTCCGGCAGCTTCGTCAAAGCCGGCAGGATCGGCGTGGTAGTAGCGTTCGGAAAAATGTTTGGCGGTATTGAGCGGCTTGAGCGGAGTGATCAGCAGGGCAAACTCGAAATTCTTCGCGCTGTTTTTGAGATCGAATTCGCCGGTGGAAACCAGGACTCTGGCTCCGGATTTGAGGATCGTCGCACGACCGGCCCTGACGGCGACCGGATCGTTCGAGGTCAAAGTCAACAGACCTTTCCCGCCATTGTTCCAGGAGGGAGCCGGTTCCGGTTTGTATTCATTGATCAGCGGCCCGTGATAAGTGCCGCCCAGAAATTCAGCGTGCAGACCGGCCAGCTCATTGCCGATCCAGTAACTGTCCCAGGGGCCGTTCCAGTCTTTGGAGTATTCGGTGGGCCGTCTGCCGCCAGAGAAACCCGCGCCCATGAAGTATTCCGAAGCGTAGGGCGTGTAATTGGTCACAAGCTGTACATCGTCTATTTTGATATCAGACTTGGAAGAAACGGTGATGTCATAATGGATGTAGCCGTCATATTCCATGTATCCCCGGCAGCGAAAAGCGATGCCGTTTTGCTCGGAATCAGCCGTCCAGGTGACAAGGCCGTCATCGTCCTGTCGGATGGCGAGATCATCCGCGGTGAAGGTGATGGCTTTGTCTTTGATTTTAACGATGAAATTGACGCTGGAATTCAACACCTGACGATCATTGATGATGATGCTTTGAGGCAGACCGTTCTTGGCGAGCCTCAGAGATTTGCCCGTGGCCTGAATGAGATTGCCTTTGACCTCCATTGCCCCGAAGGGTGCCACCGGATGGTTGTCCATCCCCAGAGTGGAATTGAGCCAGCGCAGACGGGAGTGCCGCCACAGTTCGCTGTCGCCTTTGTCGGCAATGGTGTCTTCCAGTACATCAATGCTGACGTTCAAGATCTGCGGCGGAACAGGCTTGCCGGTCTTGGCATTGTTCGCGGTGAAGGTGATCTTACCGGCATAAGTGCCGGGGACGATATCTTCCGGGATCTGCACGCCGCACCAGAGTGCCTGTACTTTTCCCTGGGGAATATCCACATTGAAGCGGATCGGGCTGCCGTCCCAGTTCGTGCCGCCCAGATTGAAGCAGGTGATCTCCTCATTGGCGATCCGTGCCTCGCCGCCGGTTGCGGTCAGATCAGAGAACTGAAGCTGAACGTTCGTCACCGCGCCGTGAGCGGCCCAGGCTCCGATCTGCCAGACATAGTATTCATTGCGCAGAGCGGTGCCTTTGAAATGGGTGTGCTGTCCGTTCTGGATCCAGCGGACGGGCAGCTGATGCTCCAGACGGATGGGAAAGGCGCGGTCTTCCAGAAAGAGGACGGGATTCTCCTTGTGCTCATTGACCAGGGTGTCCATTTCCTTTTGTGTGGCGGTCAGCCCCATCGGAGTGAAAGCGTCAAACTCGGTACGGCTCTCAAAACGCTCCACCTTTGCTGCCGGAAGGTCAGTCTTGTTCTTGGGCAGAGCCTGAAGCCAGTTGGTACTGCCTTCATAGGTCGGCGGCAGATAATCATTCCATGGTTCGCCGTAACGGGCATCATCCCAGTTCCAGCGGTAGCGGTAGGGCAGATAATAAAGTTCATAATCCGAATGCCCGCCGGGTTTGAAAATGACGGTCGCTTTCTCAGCGGAAAAGTCCACAGTCGTCACCTCTTTGATCTGCTCTTTGGTCTGGGTGTCTATCACGATGATGCCCTTGGTTTCGGGTCTCAGGTCGGGCCGTCTCCAGGGCAGTTCCACACGAACAGCGTCCGCGTTTTTCGCGTCATCTGGAACGTGGACGATCGCCCGGTGATTGCCCTGGCCGTCCGCCTTCCAGGAAGTCTCTGTCACACAGAAGGGGATCCCGTCCGGAGAGAAAGGCTGGTATTGGCTGGTGCCGTCGGGAGACTGCGCTGATGAGGAGAAACTCAGAAACGCCGAGCAGAAAATGGCTGTGAAAATCTTGTTCATATTTATTCTTTGTTGATCGTGTCTAAATTGTTGATGAAGTCTTTCAGTGTTTTCCAGTAATCTTCGGGAACAGTCTGGATGATATTACTGTGGCCGCAGTTGGGAATCCACAAACACTGTTTGGGTTCGTTGGCCAGCGAGTACATTTTTTTGCCGTGCCAGAAGGGAACAGTCGTATCCTGTTCGCCGTGGAAGTACAGGACGGGGCAGTGGATGTTTCGTATCCGGTTAATGTTGGGGAACGCGTCAAATGGAAAGATCGGATAGTGTACTCCCACACGGACGATGCTGGTGAAACCGCATTCGATGACAAGCCCGCCGACGGGATATTTTTCGGCCAGATAATGCGAAGGGCCGCTCCCGATGGAACGACCGTAAACAACGATGTCCGACGGCCGGATGCCGAGCTTTTCCGTCAGGTAAAGATAGGCCGCATCCGCCGCGCCATAGACACCGGCCTCGGTGGGGCTTCCGCTGCTGAAACCGTAGCCCGGATAGTCATAAGCCATCAGGGAAAAGCCGTTCTTCACGTATTCCTGAAAGATCCAGTTGCGGCTGGCGATGTCCTCCGCGTTGCCGTGGCTGTAGAGGATCGTCTTGGATGCGTTTTCATTTTTTAGGTACAGACAGGAAATTTTTTCACCGTTCCATTCCAATTCAAAAAGCTGTTCCTTCAGTTGTTCGGGGAACACGGTGTCCTGCGGATGGAACATCATGCTGTCCAGCTGCAG
>JAFZAR010000204.1 GCA_017557085.1 Verrucomicrobiota bacterium
CGGTGTGGATGATGTTCTGGTCAAGCCGCTGAGTATGGAAAAAATCAAGGAGCTGCTGAAAAGTTACTCTTCAAAGAAGGTGGCTTAGAGGTGCTTGTCTGAATCCGGGCGGAAAAATCCGTACCCTGATTTTTATTTGACGACTGTTTTTTTTAATGTAAAATCTTCACGTTGCCCACGATAGTGGTGAATCATCTCATGAAGAGCTTGAAATTCAAATTTTTCGGAATCATCGGTCTGATGATGTTCCTGTGTCTTTTCACCTGTTGGGGTGAGGATGAAACACAGGAACAGGAACCGTCACACAAGAGGATCCTCATTATCCATTCACAAGATCAGCTTTATTCAGCCTATTTGAATATCACGCAGTCCTTTACCATGCAGATGTGTTCTACGGAGCTGGATTGTGAATTTGAACATTTTGATGTCAAAGTCCGTACCCTGAACGATGAGTTCCCTGAACGGTTCGCGCCTTACATTGAGAAAATCAAAGAAGGTTACTATGACGCGATCGCTTGTATCGGCAACATGATCTACTGGCACCTCAATAAAGAAGAGTATTTTGACGCGATTCCGGAAAATGTTCCCATTCTGTATATTGGAGTAGATTACAGTAAACTGCCGAAACCGCATATCAACTACCGTAATTATTATGTTTACTATCCCTTTGACACGGCGGAACTGGCTCTGAAGATCTTCCCGGAGAGACGGAATATCGCTTTTCTGGCTCGTGCCGGATGGACGGATACCAAACAGGGAGCGGATTTCCGGCATTTTATCGAATCCATACCTGATGTGGATATTCAGTTTTATGATCCTACTTCCTATACGGATGATGAACTGGTGAAAAAACTGAGTGAGAACAAAGAGCATACATTTGCTATCGTCAATGACTGGCCTCGCCAGAATGAATCCCTGCAGACATACATCCTGGGCATAGTGGATATGATCAGAAAGCTGGATCAAGCGGGAATCCCGGTATTTATTTTGCGCGATTATCTTCAGGTGGAAGGAACTGTGGGAGGTGTGGTGACTAAAATAGGTGATGTTGGCAAGGATGCCGCCAACTGGCTGAAGGGATACTTCCTAAAGGGACCAGACAATCCTTATGTTCCTCTGGTCTATTATGAAAACATTCTGGATTGGAACGCGTTGAAGCGGTATAATGTCAAAGGAAGCAATGTGCCGACCGACGTTATTGTTGTCAACAAGCCTTACGGTTTTTGGGATCATAACCGGTTCAAGATCCTCACGATCGTAGGTATCGTTTTTGTCACTCTTTCCCTGCTGCTGGCCGTGGCACTGAGGAAGATCATCAAAAAAAGACATCAGATCGTGCTCCAAAACAACATGCTCAAAGAGACAGCGGAGAAAGCGCGCCGGGCTGAGGCTGCCAAAGGCCGTTTTCTCTCGAACATGAGCCATGAGATCCGCACGCCGCTGAGTGTCATTATCAGTTTGTCAGATCTTCTTCAGTTTAAAGATATTTCTGAAGACGAGAAACATGATAATCTGACCACGATCCATTATGCCAGTGAATCTTTGCTGAAGCTGATCAACAACATCCTGGATTTCTCCAAGCTGGAAGAAGGCAAGATGAAAATAAAGGAGGAGGAGATTCTGATCCGCGAGATGCTGAATGAGATAGATAAAATATTCCAAGTCAAGGCATCTGAGAAAAAGATCGGCTTCCATTGTGAATACGCGAATGTGCCTGCAAGGATCTGGCTGGATGAAGTCCATCTGAAAGGGATCATCGTCAACTTGTTAGGTAATTCCATGAAGTTCACCAATGAGGGCAAAGTGGAATTGATCGCTTCCTTCAGTAAAGAGAACGCAGAGACAGGTGTTTTGACGATGAAGGTCAGGGATACCGGCATTGGGATGAGTCCGGAATTTTTGAAGGATCTCTTCAAGCCTTTCAATCAGGAAGGGCGTTCTAACGCGGTTGGTACCGGGCTGGGCTTGACCATATCCCGGCGCATGGCTCAGTCTATGGGCGGCGATTTGACCGTTGAGAGCGAAATGGGCAAAGGCTCGACCTTTACGCTGGTGATCCCCGGTGTGAAGTACAGTGAAAAGGCTCCTGTCAAAGAATCTGCCAGTGAGCAGCTTGGCGAAGAAAAGTTCTCCAATTACAAGATCCTGGTAGTGGACGATATGCAGATGAACCTGATGGTGGTCAGCAAGGTGATGAAGAACTTTGGTATCAAACCCTTGCTGGCGGATACGCCGGAGAAGGCACTCAATTTGCTGAAAGAAAACGAGCTGGATATAATCTTCACTGATTTGAGGATGCCGGAAATGAACGGAGATCAGCTGGCCAGGGAAATGCGCAAGCTGCCGAACGGCCAGAAGGCAAAGATCTATGTGCTGACGGCGGATGTCTATGCCAAAGAGGAGATCAATATGACCGGTGTGGATGATGTTCTGGTCAAGCCGCTGAGTATGGAAAAAATCAAGGAGCTGCTGAAAAGTTACTCTTCAAAGAAGGTGGCTTAGAGGTGCTTGTCTGAATCCGGGCGGAAAAATCCGTACCCTGATTTTTATTTGAC
>JAFZAR010000205.1 GCA_017557085.1 Verrucomicrobiota bacterium
CACGACCGCGAACTGGACAACGGTTTTCGCACGCGGGGAGACGTTAGGCTGCCTGAAGAATTCGTTGATCTATGCGGTGGTCACCGCGACTGTGGGCCTGGTCGTCGCTTGCGTCATGAGTTACCTGCTCCAGCGAACAAAGGTACGGGGAAGGAACATTCCGAATTTCCTGATCACACTGGGATCAGGAACACCATCTGTGGTGATCGCGTTGGGACTGATCATGACCATGCGCGGCAATTTCGGGATCAATATCTACGGTACGGCTTATATCATGATCATTGCTTACCTGATCAAATACATGATGATGGGGATGCGTACCGTAGTTTCCGCGATGAGTCAGATCCATATCTCTCTGGAGGAGTCCAGCCAGATCTCCGGAGCGAGTTGGCTGACCACCATGCGAAGGATCACCGGCCCCCTGATCTTTCCCTCTATCGCAGCGGGATGGTTTTTGATCTTCATTCCAAGCTTTTACGAATTATCGATGACGACATTGCTTTATTCGAGCACAACAAAGACGATCGGTTTTCAGCTTTATGAATACTGGACTTTTACCAGCCAGCCGATGAGCTGCGCGATGGCTTTCGGTATTCTGCTGATCGTCATTTTTCTGAATTTCATCCTGAACCGCCTGACAAAGGGCGAATTTTCAATATAAGAAAGGATCATGATAAATGTCAACCGTAAAAATTCAGCACATCTCCAAATCTTTCGGCGGAAATGTTGTGCTGCAGGAGATCAATGAGACCTTTCACGATGGAGAATTCATCACCCTGCTGGGCCCTTCCGGATGCGGAAAATCAACGATGCTGCGTATGATCGCAGGGTTTGAGCGCCCGACTTCCGGTGAACTGTATATCAATGACCGTCTGGTTTCAGGCGGAAAAACTTTTGTGCCGCCGGAAAAGCGGAATATCGGTATGGTTTTCCAGAGCTATGCCGTCTGGCCGCATATGAATGTGTTTGATAATATTGCCTACCCTCTAAGTATCAAAAAGATCTCAAAAGCAGAGATCAGAAAAAGTGTGGAACAGGTGATGGATATCACACATCTGACACAGTATGCGGAACGATTCCCAAACCAGCTTTCCGGCGGTCAGCAGCAGCGGATCGCGCTGGCCAGAGCTCTGGTTTCAGCACCGGATCTGCTTCTGCTGGATGAGCCGTTGTCCAATCTGGATGCCAAACTGCGCGAATCCATGCGCTTTGAGATCAAAGAACTTCAGAAGAAAACAGGGATCACAGTGGTCTATGTCACTCATGATCAAACCGAAGCAATGGCTATGAGCGACCGGATCTTCCTGCTTCATCGGGGTATCGTCCAACAGGTCGGAACACCGAATGATATTTACAACCGGCCGGCAAATCAGTTCGTAGCGGATTTTCTGGGAAAGGTCGACTTTTTCAAGGGAGAATCTGCTAATGGACGGATCGTCTTTCCGGGGATGGATGGTCAGTCTGTCCGTTATGACGGCTCCCGAAGCGGAAAGGTAGATGTGGCTGTACGTCCGGAGAATATTTACTTCAGTGCTGACGGTCCGCTTGAGGGTGTCCTGGAAACGCAGTATTATCTTGGAGATGTGGATGACTGCCGTGTCCGTATCGGTGAAACACTGGTTCGTGTGATCGCAAACGGATATGAGTACCAGAATCTCAAAGAGGGTCAGCAAGTCCATCTTTCGATCCGGGATATGATGGTATTTGAAGATGACGGGACGCTGGAGCAGATGCTTGAGATCCGTACATAGGCGGGCATTATCCCATTCCATCTGTTGAAATTTGTTTGGAGTGTAAAAAATGAATAAGAATATTATTTTTGCCATTTTATTCGTAACAGCATCTGTTTTATTTGCGCTTCCTGTCTGCGGACAGGACGCCCTCACCACAACATGGACCCGGGAAGGGTACTTTACCGATGAATTCGGCAATTTTCTCTCCGTAACCTATTCGGATCTTGAAGGTTACGAAGGCTGGATGGTCGGCTGCATCCTGGGAGAAGAAATGTACGGAGACCTGGTCGAAGAAGTGGGGGATACCCTTTACGGTGATCTGGTCCCCGACTATGAAGAAGGCGAGTTTATCGTGACCGTCTGTGAAGAGGGCGAAGACGGCCTTCTCCTCATCACGGAGAGCGGTGATACTTTTCATTTTGTCCCGTGGGAGATAGAGGAAGCATCCATTTCCGTTACTGTCAATACAGAGGGAATGGGCAGTTATCTTCTTGCCGACGGCGAAAGCACCGAATGGGCCGATGACGGATTCCCCTTTTCATCTTCCGTGTTTAATCTTAATGAACCGGAGATCCATACATTTTTCGCTCAGCCCTGGGAAGGCTGCAGTTTTATCAAATGGACTAAAGACGGAATGGATTATTCATATGATCCGCAGATCACCGTGGAAATGAATGAAAGCGCGGACTTCGTCGCCGTCTTCGACTGGGGGCTTCCGGTTGAGGAGGAAGGGATCAACTATCTTGTGCTCGTCAACAAATTGAACCCGCTGCCTGACGATTGGGAAGACAAACTGGAGACCGTCCACATGACCAATTCCCTGGGTGATGATGTGGAGGTGGAAAAGTTCGCTTATGAGGCCTATCTGAGGCTTAAGGA
>JAFZAR010000206.1 GCA_017557085.1 Verrucomicrobiota bacterium
CTTTATTGACCAGAATATAGCGATAATTATCATCTTTGTTTTTGACAAAGAAGGACATAGGAAGGAGATCTACAATGAGCTGCCATTGTTGTGCTATCTTCTCCAGACGAGTCAGATTCTTTTGATTTTCAAAGAAAAGCTGGCGGGAACGTTCGCGGATCTTTTGTATTTCGGAGTTATCCAAAGTAACCCAAATCACTTTTTTCAGAGATGATGCCCCATATTGAGTGGGGGTCATTGTTGCCAGTCTGCGATTATCACCCGCTCTGTATTCAAAGGTCTCTGTACGTTCGTTGATGATCGTTTCCTGTATCTTTTTAGAGATAAGGGCATAGTCAATATCCGGAATGTCTTTCAGATACATATCCTTGTTGACTTGCTTGGATGTGTTGTATGCCTGAGACAGAAACAGTATCTTTTCGTTTTCGTCACAGATACCGATGCGAGCCGGCAGAGAGCGATAAAGTTGGAGATGTTTGCGGGTCGATTGGGTATAAATAACAAAACCCAGTGTGTATAGGAGAAAAATAACTCCTACGATGATAACAGTATAGATGATAAAAATGCCCCAGCCTTTCCCGGTTGACTCCTGTACATTCAATAGAATCGAGTTGGAAGGAAGTGCCTTGGAATTTATCTTATACTGGATGACTTTCTGATAATCAAACACCGGAGCAAAAGAACATTCCCAGAATGGACTCCACCGCGCGGAACCGTAAGACAGCATCTGTTCGATCAGGAGCGTGGTATCTTGCGCCGCATCTTCAGCACGAGACATATAACCGCCCAGTGCACCGTGTCCCAGAAAACCCGGAGCGGCTGTCAGAAACGGACGGGACGCACCTTTGGAAAAGGCTTCTCCCAAAGCTTCATACGATTGATAGGGAGGCTTGGGCAAAGATTGCCAGGGAGGAATAAAAAGTGTAGTTTGAGCGGTTTTGGACTGGATTAGCTTAATAGACTGTTCGATAGGAGTCGTGCCGTCCTGGTTCAAATAATTGACTTTGAACCCGTGATGGAGATTGGTGAGAGACAGTCTCATCGGAGCAGAAATATCCGAATCCTGAAGGACGAGAATCTCTTTGGTGTCGGGCCACAGTAGTGTAGCCAAACGGAAGTTGTGCAATAAATCGTAATGATTGAGGATGCCAGCCATATTGGGATGTGCCTTATAGATGGGCAGGATATCCTGATAATACTTTATGGCAAGGATTGGAAGTGTTTCCGGAATTATATCGGAATGTTCTCCAACCAGTTTTTGCAAGGCAGTATCGTGCAGGGTGACGATGAAATCGTACTGGCCTTCCTGAATATTCTTCAATTCCGATTGGATCATTTTGTCCTGGATAGTAGGATCGGATTGATGAGTTTCATTGAGGAAGATAATGTTCCAGTTGATCTCAACAGGGAAGTCCTTTGTTTCATCCTGGAGTTTAGTGATATAATCCCATGTCCACTGATGAGACAAATAATAAGACGCGAGCAAGAGAGCTTGTTTACTCTTTTGATGGGAGATATCCATTTTCTTCGGACGCGCAGGCAGTGATTCCAGATCGCTTTCCGGAACGGCGCAGCTCAGAGCAACACGGAAACCTTGTCGTGAACTAGCCCTTTTGGAGAACAGGGGATATGTGAATTCGAGTCGGGAGGATTTGGTAGAATCATTCCAAGCCAGACCGCACACTGTTCGATAAGGCTCATCTTCTCTGGAAACACCGATGGGATCTACTGCGGCTTCGTGGATTTGTGACCATGGGTCGTAACACCATTCTCCCACATTGCCCTGCATATCATAAATACCCCAGGCATTGGGTTTCTTCTGGCCAACCGGATGGGTTGAACATCCGCTGTTAAGTTCATACCAGGCGGTCTCTTCCAAAGGGATAACAGGTTCAGAAATATTCTTCTTGTTTCCGATAAGGGCTGTGGAGCCGGCATAGAGAGCATATCGCCACTGTGCTTTTGTAGGCAGGATAAAACGATATCCCGGAGGAAGATTACCCGCTTTTTGTTCTGCCAGTGTCAGTTTACGGCAGAATTCCATAGCATCTTCCCAGCTCACATAGTAAACCGGATAATCCGGGCCGACACCAAAGAAAGTGTCTTCCGCTGGATTCTCGTCCATAACGGCCTCATATTGGGCTTGAGTGACTTCATATTTGCCGATCCAGAAGCCCCGTGTCAGAGTTACACGATGAGGTGTTTCTTCATACTGGGATCTGCCCGGTTCTCCTTCGATCGTTCCCATCGTGCAAGTACCCGGCGCGATATAAACCATTTCCATGGGAATATCTTCGGAGAGAAGAACAGTGTGTTTTTTACCATCTTTGGGATCTGGGGCAGAACCTTGCGTGGTCGAGGTAAAAAGCAAAGAAAACAGCATTAGCAGTGCTGTTGTTAAGAGTAGAAATTTTTTCTTATGATAGGGCGGCATCGATTACACAGTTATCGCAAACAACGAGGAGATATTAGCAATTCATAGTGTAAAATACAATAACTTTTACAAAGGAAATTGTCTGGTCAGTTTTTCTGATCAAAATAAAACTGGATCCATAACATTCATGGATCCAGTCACTAATAAAAAATTGATCAAATTTTAGATCGTTGAGAACTACTTCTGATCGTATGGATCTTTGCCCGTCCAGCAATGGGTGCAGATATTCTCTGCGGGCAAGTCGATTGCCTTCAGCAGACCTTCCAGAGTCTGAAATTCCAAGGTAGTGGCTCCGATAATTTGACGGATGGCTTCCACCATCTTCTGATATTTCTCTCCCTTAGGATCTTGGTAGCTTTCAATATCAGGGTTCAAGTTGTTCGGTTCCAGTTCACGGATGACGCGGCGTGTGATGAGGTCGAAATCGGACTTGGCTCGGCTGAAGTTCAGATATGGACATCCGTAGAGCAGAGGAGGACAGGCGACACGCATGTGGACTTCCTTGGCACCGATGCTCATCAAACGATAGATGATATCGCGCAGCTGGGTACCGCGGACGATGGAATCATCACAGAAAAGAAGTTTATGACTTTTGATAAGTTCTTCCACTGGTATCAGTTTCATCTTGGCAACCAGATCGCGGAGAAACTGTTCCGGCGGCATGAAACTGCGAGACCAGGTGGGAGTATATTTGACCAGTGCCCGGCCGTAAGATTCTTTGGAAGCGTTGGAA
>JAFZAR010000207.1 GCA_017557085.1 Verrucomicrobiota bacterium
AATTTCTGTCAAGATTTTTTGTAACTCTTTGTGACAAAAGCTATTTTGATATTTCAAAAAAACAAATGGGACGACCGACCGGCCGTCCCCGTGTTTCATTATAAGTCAAATCAAAGCGGTTAGAAGCGAACGCGCTCCAGGTAGTCCAGGCTTTGGGGCAGCTGCTCTTTGGGTGTGGGGCTTTCATCCTCAATAAAATAGTAAAGCACACCGGCTTCCTGAGCGGCCTTGAGGACTTTGGGGAAGTTGACCTGGCCGGTGCCCAGCACCACGTCGTTCTTGGTATCGGTGCCGCCGTTGTGGTTGCCCTCGACCCCTTTCTTCAGGTCTTTCAGGTGCATCAACTCCCAACGGTTGGGATACTTAGCCAGCCAAACAGCGGGATCCTCACCGGGGAAGAGTGTCCACATGACATCCATCTCGAAGGAGACATAGTTGGGATCGGTCTTCTGCATGAGCAAGTCCATGATCTTCTGGCCGTTCATCCAAGGCTGGAATTCATAGCCGTGGTTGTGGTAGTAGAATTTGATGCCGTACTCGGCCATGACTTTGCCGGCATTGTTGAAGACTTCGGCGGCGGCGGTCGCCTGCTCGGCGTTGAAGATGCCGTTATGCGGGATCCATGCCACGCCGGCGTATTTCAGCCCCAGGGCCTGGGCTTCCTTTGCCACGCCTTCGGGATCGTCTTTGATGCGGTTGTAGTCAAAGTGTTTGCCGATCGGCACAAAGCCGAGATCTTTGACGATCTGCACATATTCCTCGACGCTCTTGCCGTAGGTATTATGGACTTCGATGTACTTGATGCCCAAGTTCTTGACGAAATCCATCGTGCCGTCGAAGTCTTTACTGAAATAGTTGCGCAGGCTGTACATCTGCAGCCCGACATGGCCCTTGAAACAGCGGCCCTCACCCCGCAGCGGAGCGTCATCGGCCTGTATGTTCAACGATGTCAGCGCCATAGCACTGACCAAACTAAGCGATAAGAATAGTTTCTTCATACGCAAGAGATTTTACAATCCCTGTCCGCGAAAGGAAGTCTTTTTTCGCGGGAAAGACATTTTCATTCGGCCGGGGATCATAATAAGTTTGAAAAGCAGAAGGACATCGGTTATACTTTAGCGGGTTTTGTCTTGATAGAAGAGGCTTCTTTGTGTCAGCCAGCAGAACCCAGTTTATTTAGTACTTTAATATATGAAGATAGAAGATAAAGGCAACGGGGAACTGGTGTGCTTTATTCCGGAGCGATTGGATGTAAATTCCGCAGATGCCACCGGAGAGGAAATCATGAGCCGTCTGGTCCCGGGGATCTCTCATCTGGAGCTGGATCTGAGGGATACGGTGTACGCCTCCAGCGCGGGACTGCGTGTGTTCCTGACCTGCTACCGCAAAATGACCGGACTGGGCGGAACGATAACGCTGACGCATGTCCAGCCCAGCATTATGATGCTCCTGGATATGACGGGGTTCACCGACTTTTTAACCATACAAAAATAACAAAATGAAGCTGAAAAATTTTTTGATCCTGGGGCTTCTGCTGAGCTTGTGCTGGATATGCCCGGCCCAACAGGGTAGTTACAAACTGCGGCTCTGCTGGATCCCGCAGGCACAGTTCGCCGGATTCTTTATGGCGGAGGAGGAAGGATTCTACGCGCAGGAAGGACTGCAGCTGGAAATCAGTTATCCGCCCCGCAATGAGGAGATGTTCGACACTCTGATGGCAGAAGATGCCGATTTTGTCATGGAATGGTTCCTGTACGCGCTGGAATTCAAGGCAAAGGGCAACGATATCGTCAATGTGGCTCAATTCCAGCATCACACCGAAGAGTTGCTGGTAGCCAAAAAATCCAGCGGGATCCAAACCATCAAAGATTTAAAGGGACGAAATATTGGGATTTGGTTCTCACCGCAGCTCCAGTTTTCCTTCAAAGCATTCCTGAAAAGAAATGAAATGAATGAGGACGACTATCGGGTTTATCCCATTTTGGATAATATCTCTCTGTTCCTGAACGGAGGTGTGGATGTCGTCTCTGTCATGTCTTTCAACGAATATAACCAAATCCTCTTTTCCGGATACAATCCGGATGAGCTGACCATATTCCCGCTGAAAGAGGAATTTCCCCATCTGGTCCTGGAGGGGATCTACTGCCGCCGGGAAACATGGGAAAAGAATAAGAGAGACGTCATCGCCCTGCGCAGAGCCACCTTGAAAGGATGGGAGGCTGCTTTCAAGAATCCGGAAAAAGCGCTTCAGGTCATCAAGCGCAAATGCGATGAAACAGCCGCCCTGCACAATTCCTCCAGCAATCGCCAGATCTACAGAGAATGCAGCTTCGGCTACGCTGTCCAGAAAGCGATGCTGGAGAATTTCAAAAAAAACCTTCCCATCGAGGGAAATGACGCGCTGATGAAAAAAGAAACTTTCCAGGAAGGGATGAATATCATGGGACTGGATGAGAGCGATATCCTGTTCGAGGACTTTGCTCCGCGGAGTGAATAATCAAAAGAAATTCCTAACACACAATGCAAATAAAAAAATCAATAGCTTTAAAGTTCAGTCTTTGGATCTGTATCCCTCTTGTAGTCATTCTGCTTGCGGCATCCGCTCTGCTGCTGGATGACATTTACAAAAGACTGGGATCTTATCTGGATGAAAAAGCCCTTTCGGTCGCGTCCGAAACGGCCAATCACATGGATAAGATCTTCCTGCAGACACAGGGTTTGGCCCATCTGATCGCGGACGGTCTGGAAACGACTCCCCGCAGAATAGACGAAATGCAGACCTACACCAAAAACCGTCTGACCAGCGTCCATCAGTATTGCGAGGAAATCATGGGGGTCTGTGTCGCATACATGCCCGGTATGCAGGGCGGTGATCCTAATTACAACGCATACATCCACCTTTTGGAAGGTGAGAACTTCTTCTTCACGGAATGGCACAGTGAAAGTATAGACTATCAGCGGTACCAGAACTGGTTCCTGCTCCCAACCATAAAAAATACGAACTGCTGGATAGATCCCTTTGCCGCGTTCGACGGAAAACTTATTTGCTCATACAGTGTCCCGTTCTACCAGAAAATTGACGGAAAACGGGATCTGGGTGGTGTCTTTGTGCTGGATTATGAGGTCAACTCGTTCGTCAATTATCTGAAAGAATTGAAACTGCCCATAGGCGATCAGAAATGCACGACCTGTCTGATGAATCCTTTCGGGTTGATCCTTGTCTCAACGGAAACGGATTATATCATGAGCGAAACGCTCTTCTCGCTCTGTGAGACGGAAAACGGAATAGATCCGGAGGATTTTGAAGCCGCGCGCACTATTTTCGGACGCAATAACGAGACAGATATGCCCTCCGGCAGCGGGAAACAGACTTTCAAACACACACGCATCCTCAACGGAAAGCCCTGCGACATGTATTATCAAACCTGTATGAACAACTGGGTGGTCGCCGTGATGGTTCCCGCCGACTGGCGTGAGACCACTCTGCTGCCCATCTTTATCCGAGTTACTCTGCTGGTGCTGGGACTCATTTTGCTGCTGGCATGCGTCATTTTCATCGTCTGCCATCACATCAACAAACCTCTGGTAAAACTGGCCAAAGCGGCGGAAGCCGTCGGTTCGGGCAATTTTGACGCGGCTCTGCCTGAATACAACAGCGAGGATGAGATATCCCAGGTAACAAAGTCATTTGGAAAGATGCAGACCGCGCTGAAGGACTATATCAATAAGCTGGAGAAATCCATCACCATGCGTGAACGCACGGAAGGTGAATTGAACACAGCCAAGTCCATTCAGAAGGATCTGCTGCCGCATATCCTGCCGCCGTTCGATCACTATGACAGCATTATCGGCGCGGCAGACCTGATCCCGGCTCACGGCGTGGGCGGCGATCTTTATGACGCTTTCCCCGTGGACAAGGATCACCTGGCGATCATCATCGGCGACGTTTCCGGCAAAGGTGTTCCGGCCGCGCTGTTCATGGCTGTGACACAAACGCTCCAACGCAATATCGGCACGGGACAGACTTCCCCGTCGGTAATGGTCTCGCAGCTGAACCAGATCCAGGCTTCCAATCACGAAACGAACCTGTTCGTGACCT
>JAFZAR010000208.1 GCA_017557085.1 Verrucomicrobiota bacterium
ACAGCATCCGCAGCACTTTTTGTCGGTCAGAGCCGCGACACCCGGCAGGACCTTGCCTTCCAGGAATTCCAAGCTGGCGCCGCCGCCGGTGCTCATAAAGGTCACTTGTGAACCTAAACCGGACTTATTGATGGCCTTCACACTGTCGCCGCCGCCAATGATGCTCTTGGCACCATTCTTCTGAGTGACTTCCGCCACGGCCTTGGCAACACCAAAGGTACCTTCGGCAAAGCGCTTATCCTCAAACAGACCCATAGGACCGTTCCAGAGGATCGTCTTGGCTTTGGCCACTTCCTCGGAGAACAGTTTGATAGTGGCGGGACCTACGTCCAAACCGGCCACATCATCACCGCAGTCCATGCTGGAATTGACTGTAGGATTCTGCCATTCAATGATATTCTTGCCTTTCTTATCCAGTTTGTCGGTCTTGATCGGTGTGGCAACCACATCGTCAATCGGCAGAAGGAATTTCACGCCCTTGTCGGCCGCTTTCTTCAAAGCCTGCTTGGCGATATCCACTTTATCCGGTTCCACTAAGGATTTGCCGGTCTTGTAACCTTGAGCCAGTCGGAATGTATAAGCCATCGCGCCGCCGATCAGCAGGGTATCGGCTTTCTCCAGCAGACGGTCGATCACTGTGATCTTGTCAGAGACCTTCGCTCCGCCCAGGATCACCACGAACGGACGAGCCGCGTTATCCAGCTCATCGCCCAGGAACTTCAATTCGCGTTCCATCAGCGTACCGGCCGCGCACTGACCGCCGCGGGCAGCAACGATCTTGGCCACACCTTCCGTGGAAGCGTGGGCACGATGCGCCGCGCCGAAAGCGTCATTCACATACAGTTCAGCAACTTTCGCGAGTTTCTCGGCAAAAGCGGGATCGTTCTTCTCTTCTTCCTCGTAGTAACGGACGTTTTCCAGAAGGATCACATCGCCCGGCTGCATAGCGGCAACAGCCTTTTCGACCTTTTCACCAATGCAGTCATCCACAAAGGTCACCGGCTTTTTGATCAGCTCGGACAGACGGACAGCCACCGGAGCCAAAGACATAGAGGGTTCACGTTTGCCCTTGGGACGCCCCAGGTGAGCGGCGAGAATGATCTTCGCGCCGTCTTTTATCAACAGATCGAGCGTCGGAAGAGTCGCGCGAATACGGGTATCATCGGTGATGACCATTGTCCCGTTCTTTTCTTCCAGAGGAACATTATAATCCACACGCACAAACACTTGTTTGCCGTGAGCCTTCAAATCTTTCAGCGTAAGTTTTGCCATAAATCAACTGTGCGGTGTCTTTTCTGACCCGCAGCCCGCTTCATTTTACCCTCAAACCCGATAAAAAGTCAAAGACTCGTTTTCAAATCTTTGTGAAAATGAATGTTCTTGTCCCGGAATCGGCGTTCGTCCGCCGGTTCCGGAAAAACCGGCTTGACCCCTCTCCTCTTGAAACCGATAATTTCCCCGTATGGGGTCAGAACATAAGGCCAAATCAGAACAAAACGCGCACGACACAGCAAAACTCCGCGATCTCGACATTGAAATCCGTTTTCTGGAAGGGATCCTGGAGGGCGATCCCCAGTATATCGAAGCGCTGGAAGCTATCGCCTCAGACTACACGGAAAGAGGACTTTACGCGAAAGGGCTCGATGTTGATCTGCGTATCACCGCTCTGAAGCCCAAAGATCCTCTGGCTCACTACAATCTGGGCTGCAGCTATTCCCTGACGGGACAAGAGGAAAAATCCGCGGACACTTTGGAAACGGCCATTCTGCTGGGGTACAATGATTTTGATTACATGGACAAAGACCCGGATCTGAATAATCTCAGAGCGCACCCCGCTTACCAGAAAATTGATTTTTTGAAAAAACTCCACAACAAAAAACATCCATGAACGTGACCCTTCGAGGCAGAAAACAGCATTTTCGCACAGTTTCCTTTGACGCTGAACATAATCGTGTCGTCCTGATAGATCAGAAGATACTCCCCCACACTTTTTCACTGGCAGAGACTGAGGATTTCAGGCAAACCGCTCTGGCCATAAAAGATATGACCGTGAGAGGTGCCGGCGCCATTGGAGCCGCGGCCGCTTACGGCTTTGCACAGGGATGCCGCGCCTTTCGGGGAAAGTCCCTGGAACGCTTTGAGGCTCACGCGCAAAAGGTTTTCGACACACTGGCCGGAGCCCGTCCGACCGCCGTGGATCCCGTCAATGCCATGAAGCAGGTGCGGAACGTCATGAGTCAGGGCGAAACGGTACAGAAAAAACAAGACTTGGCTTTACTGGCCGCGAATCTTTTTGCCGAAGAAGATGTGGAACACTGTCAGGCCATTGGCAGACTGGGCGCGGAACTTATCCATGACGGCATGACGATCCTGACCCACTGCAATGCCGGATGGCTTGCTTTTGTGGATGTCGGCACCGCGACCGCTCCGTTCTACGAAGCTCAGGCGCAGGGTAAGCAATTCCATGTTCTCTGCGATGAGACTCGCCCGCGCTCCCAGGGCGCGATCCTGACCGCCTGGGAACTGGCTCAGCAGGGCATTCCCCATCACATCATCCCCGATAATGCCGCCGGACACCTGATGCAGCGGGGCAAGATCCAGATGGTCATCACCGGCGCGGATCGAGTCCTGGCCAAAACCGGCGAGGCCGCCAACAAGATCGGCACTTTTACCAAGGCTGTCCTGGCCAAATACCACAAGATACCCTTCTACATTGCCATTCCGCTGTCCACCATTGATTGGGAAATGAAGAGCGGCATGGATATTCCCATCGAGGAACGCAATGAAAACGAGGTCCTCTGCGCCTGGGGAAAACTCCAAAACGGCAAAAAGACTTCCGCCGGATCCGCCTGTGTCCGCGTGGCCAATCCGACCAGTCACGCGCTCAATCCCGGCTTTGATGTCACGCCTCCGGAGCTGATCACCGGTTTCATCACGCCCAAAGGCATCTTCAAGCCCAAGGAACTGGCGGCCAAATTAAAAAAATTCCGCGCTTGATCCTTTTTCCGCAGTGTTTTCTTGCTGAGGTATTAAATAAAAAGTTAGGCTCACCAAACTTTTTGTTTGACAAATATATCCCCTTCCCCTAAATTGTGCCCGGTGGAAGAGTTTCTTTTCCATGGAACGTTGTATTTTCTATAAAATAGTTATGAGTAAAAAGAATCCCTCAAAGAAAGCAAAGAAAACCTGCGAATGCGGTCCCGATTGCACCTGCGGCTGCAACGAAGGCAAAGAATGCACCTGTGATGAAAAGTGCAGCTGTGGCTGCGGATGCGGTTCGGATTGCGACTGCGGATGCCAGGACGGCAAAGAGTGCACCTGCGGCGATGAATGCTGCTGTGACTGCTGCGATTGCTGTGACTGCTGCGACTGCGATGACATCATTGTGGAACTGGGCGACACTGTGCCCGATTTCGAGATAGAGACCTGGTCTCCCAAAGATGCCTCTTTCGGCAATATCTCCCTTCAGGAACTGAAAAAAGCCGGCAAATGGACCGTACTGGTCTTCTTCCCGGCGGCGTTCTCTTTTGTCTGCCCCACGGAACTGGCCGACGTAGCCGCCAACTATACGGCTCTCAGCAGACTGGGCGCGGAAGTCATCTCCGTTTCTACGGATACCAAATTTGTCCAGCTGGCCTGGCAGCAGTCCGAAAAACTGCTGGCCAACGTCTCCTTCCCGATGGCCGCTGATCCCACCGGCGAACTCGCCAAACTCTTCGGCGTGTATGATGAGAAAACCGGTCTGGCTCTGCGCGGAACCTTTATCATCAACCCGGAGGGTGTCCTGGTTTCCAGCGAGATCTCCTATTACAATGTGGCCCGCAGCGCCAAGGAACTGCTCCGCAAGCTCAAAGCCAACATCTACGCGGCCGCGCATCCGGAGGAAGTCTGCCCGGCCAACTGGGTCGCGGGCAAGAACTCCCTCAAACCCTCCGAGAAACTCGTAGGCAAAGTCAGCCAGCACTACAAGGCTTAACCCCTTTGCCACATTTCACCGGATCATAAAAAATCCCCGGCGGGAAAATACCGTCGGGGGTTTTGTTTTTATCGGAATACGATCGTTATTTCTTCACCGGAACCAGCACCAGGCGGAGAGCACCGCCATTCTCCGGCTGGGTAATATACCGAAATGCCGACCGGCAGCGGCCCGCATGGTATAAAGTAGAACCTCCGCGAATGACACGGAATTGACCTGTACTTGGTCCGGTGGGATCGGTCACCGGTTCAGTCGGATAATCCGCTTCATACCAGTCCAGACACATTTCAAACGCATACCCGTGCATATCATATAATCCCCAGGCGTTCGGTTTCTTCAGTCCAACAGACAGTCCAACAGAAGACGGGCCATTGATACCGGTGTTGCCCCAATACCAGCCCACTTCATCCATTTCTGGACATTTAACGTCGCTCGACAAATTCTTTCCACTGTTCAATGCCGTGGTCGTTCCGGCACGGCAGGCGTATTCCCACTGTGCCTCGGTCGGCACATAATATTTATACCCCTTC
>JAFZAR010000209.1 GCA_017557085.1 Verrucomicrobiota bacterium
CACGCGCTTGCCCTTGATGATCGGGGTGTCGCATTCCGGGAACTTGTACGCGCCCATCAGGTTCACACGGGTCAGATATTCATTGGCCGAATAAACACCCTTCAGGCTCTCGCCCGGCACGTTCATAAAGACCGGCAGTCCGGCGCCGTTGGAAATAAAGACGGCGTCAAACTTCTGGCGCAGTTCGTCCAGCGTCCAGGTACGTCCCACGATGGAGTCGGTCTCGATCTTGACACCGGCTCGGGTCAGACGATCGACCTCCGACTGCACGATCTTCTTGGGCAGACGGAATTCCGGGATGCCGTACACCAGCACGCCGCCGGCTTTCTGCAAAGCCTCGAACACGGTCACATCATAACCCTTGCGGGCCAGCTCGCCCGCGGCTGTCAATCCGGCGGGACCGCCGCCCACCACGGCGACACTCTTGCCGGTGGCCGGGGCTTTTTCCATATCCTTCTTCAGGTTCTCGCGGGACCAGTCCGCCACAAAGCGTTCCAGATAACCGATCGCGACCGGTTTGCCCTTCTTGCCGCGGATGCAGTGACATTCGCACTGGGTCTCCTGCGGACAAACACGGCCGGTCACCGCCGGCAGGGCGTTATCCAGCGCCAGCGATTCAGCCGCCGCCGCGAAATCCCCTTCCATCACATGACCGATAAAACGGGGGATATTGACACTGACCGGACATCCTTCCATGCAGGAGGGCTTTTTGCATTCCAGACAGCGCTGGGACTCTCTCAGAGCGGTTTCCAGAGCCAGTCCCTTGTTGACTTCATTAAAATTCTTGGCACGTTCCAGCGGATCCTGTTCGACCATGACGCAGCGTTCGATAGCCATGCGATCCTTTACAGCCGGTTTTGTTATGCTCATATTATAAAATCTCTTTCGACAAATGGGTTATTGGTTACACTGACATTTGTGCTGGAACAGCTCCAGCGCGTTCTTTTCTTCGGGTTTATACATTCCCAGACGATCCCACAGATTGTCAAAATCCACCTGATGACCGTCAAACTCCGGACCGTCCACACAGGCGAACTTCACCTGATCACCGACCGTCACACGGCAGCCGCCGCACATACCGGTTCCGTCCACCATGATCGGGTTCAGCGATACGACCGTATGAACTCCATACGGCTTGGTCAGATTGGCCATCGCACGCATCATCGGCACCGGGCCTACCGCGTAAACCACATTGACGCCGCCGGCTTCCAGCTGTTCCTTAACGGCATCTGTCACAAAACCTTTTCGTCCATAGCTGCCGTCATCCGTGCAGACGACCACCTGTCCGTAGCGTTTCAGCTCCGCCTCGAAGAAGACCCACGGCTTGGAGCGGCCGCCAATGACAGAAACCACATTGACTCCCTTGGCATGAAGTGCCTGCGCGATCGGATGCACCACACCGGTACCCACACCGCCGCCCACGCAGACAGCCTTGGCGCCGGCTTCGGCCAGCTCGGTCGGTCTGCCCAGCGGACCGGAGATATCCCGGATGAACTCACCGGGCTTCAGCTCCACCAACTGACGTGTGGACTTGCCAATGGCCTGGATCACCAGAGTGATCCATCCTTCAGAGGGACTGGCATCCGCCACCGTCAGCGGGATGCGTTCGCTGTTCTCATCTCTGCATACGATGACAAACTGTCCCGCGCGGCGTACCTGCGCGATGCGGGGCGCCATTACGTCCAAACGCCACACATTGGGACTCAACTGTGTATTTGCTATGACTTTAAACATTATAATCGCTTAAATTTTTTCTGAGGGGGAATGTGTCCCCCGGCACTGTTTTAAGACAGGCTTTTCCCAAAGACAATCAAAAAGATAGATTATCCCGGAGAAGAGGCTATTTTTTTACAAGCTCCTCGGCGGTCGTCACACGCCTCTGGATCCGTTCCATCACCGCGCGGCCGCGGTTGATGGCGTTTTTCTTGGTCTGAGTTCTGAATCTCTTCAGCACGACCGTGACCGCTCCCATCGGCTCGCCGTTCTGATCCAGCAGCGGCATGGAGATCGTCCAGGATTTACGGGTCTCTCCCGTGTATAAAGCGTTGTCGCGGATGCACCCTTTAGCGCCTTCGGTGATCGGTTTGCCGATATCCTCCGGATTCTTGGCGGCCACCACGACATATTCGTCACTGCCCTCCGGCTTGGCATACAGCTTCAGATCCTCCAGCTTGTCAAAGCGTTTCAGGGCCTCGCGCACAGCCACTTCGGCCATCATCTCGCGCGGGGTGAAATCTACATGGATATCCCGGAAGTAGCTGACCGAGTCCGACTTTGTCCACAGAGCGATAAACCCTTTGTTATAAGAAAGATCAGTCAGTTCCGGAATAATAATGGTCTCGTCCAGCGAGCAGCGGATCTTATTGCCGCGGCATTCCACCTTCAGATCGTGCCATTCATTGGATGAGATCGTGGCCGAAATACCGATCGAAGGCATACGCACACCATCCACATATTTGAAAAAGCGGAACGTATCTCCTTTGGCACTGGCACGGACGACATAGTAATTCTTTTCGTCCTGGATACGGAAAGCCAGACCGGCCATCTGCTCCATCTCGCCATCCACCATTTTGATCTTCAGGGTAGCGGTAAAATCGCCAAAGGCCTCATCCTCATAGACAAGCATGGGAAAGCACTCATCCACCTTAGAGCCTGCCGTCTGCGCGATGACCGGCTGTTTGCTGTTGGACTTGGCATCCGGGGTCACCGCCGGGAAGAACGAGGGCGCGTCATCCATGACGATCTTCCATCCGCCCGGTTTGCCGGCATCCTTTCCCGCGGCCTTCTCCACGAATCCTTTCGGCAACGTGTAAGCGTTTGTCAGAGAGGAATTGTAGAAGTTCACCTGGAACTCCGCCGCTTCTGCCGTGCTGACCGCGGCCAGCAGACAACCCAATAAAACGGTGAAAAATCTTGTCATCTTGAATGTTGCGTTCTCTTAAAAAACTTATTTCACTTCGATCTTGCGGTAAACTTCCGCGCTGCTCTTGGGGAATTTCGGGAAATCCAGCCCCTGCGGCTCGCGCTCTATGTACTTATACAGCTCGGTCGTCTTATTCTGAGTCATGCCGCCCGTCTGCAGAAAGAACCGCTGATCCTTCACTCCGGCATCTATATTCACTGACAGATTGTTATCCGCGGTGAACTGCGCCTTGGTCAGACTGTACCAGTGGCCGTCCTTGTCCATGACCCAGCCGTTACCGTAATTGGCGCGGCGTATCAGCTTGGCCGAAGTCCCGTTGCGCAGAAAATCCTCAATAAAGGAATAAAATCCGTTCATATACTTGCCGCCGGTGATCGTGGAGAACGTCACCAGCTTTTTCCAGGCTTTATCCTCCGGCTTATAGAACCAGCCGGTGTACTCGGTACGCTTGCCGTTGACGATAGCACTGACACAGAAGCGGTAGGTTTCCCCCACCTTCCAGTCATAATCCAGGAAAGACTGACCGCCGGTGCCTTCATTGCCGAAACGCGCCACACGCACATCATCAGCCTTATAGAGCAGCTTCACACGCTGTTCCTCTTTCACCGAGTCGGGATCATCCTGCTGACCCGGATCCCACACACTGAACAGGATCACCTTCTTGCCGTCATACAGTTCCTGGATGCCGAAATACCCCATATTGAACCCGTTGACCATAAAATAGGTACCCGGCTCGGACTTCTCCACCGTCACCTCATTATAGAACGCGATCGAATCCGGCGCGGGATAGAACAAATGCACACTGCGGCAGGCTTTGATCTCCGGCTTCTCGTCCGCCTGGACGACCGCCACGGCATACAGCGACACACACAAGGCCGCCACTATCGAAAACACTTTTTTCATCATAATACTATAAAATCAAATCACTAAAATTTTTGCGCCAGCTTTTCCAGCGTGGAGGTCGTGGACAGACCCGGCACGCCCGGCGGCAGTACGATGCGGATCCCGGCGCTTTCCATAAAACGGCGCTCCTCCTGAACGATCGTCTCCAGAGTATAATCCCCGCCTTTGACGTACACATCCGGCATCACTTCCTGCAGGAAGCCCATCGCGCCGATCCCCTCAAAAATACAGACCGCGTCCACCGATTCCAGCGCCGCCAGCACCCGCGCCCGGTTCTCCTGAGTATTCACGGGACGGCCCGGCCCTTTGATGGCTCGGACAGAAGCGTCGCTGTCCACGCCCACCAGAAGCAGATCGGCTTCCTTTCGGGCGTTCTCCAGATAGACAACGTGACCCGCGTGCAGGATATCGAAACAGCCGTTCGTCACGGCCAGCTTCAGCCCACGCTCGCGAACTCCTTCACGCCAAGCCTTTAATTCAGCCCAAGGGATGATTTTTTCCGCACTCCCCACAGACCCGATTTTACCCTTTCCCCCTTCCCTTTGCAAGATTTCTGGAAAACACAGTCAAGCCGAAAGGAACCACGGATATACACGGATATACACAGACGTTGTGAATATTAAAAAAAATCCCCGGCGGGGTGAACCGTCGGGGGTTTTGTTTTTATCATGATACGATCGTTATTTCACCGGGGCGAGGGCTACACGGAACCCGTAGCAGTAGTCCCTGTCGTCCGGGTAGTAGTAGCCCCGGTACGCTGAACGGCAACTGTATGCGTAGGATATCCAGCCGCCGCCGCGTATCACGCGGA
>JAFZAR010000210.1 GCA_017557085.1 Verrucomicrobiota bacterium
AGCTCCGGCCAGAGTTTCAGATGCTCCGGATCCAGATAAGGCATGTCGTAATTGAAGCCGCTGATGATCTCCAGAAAACAGGGCACTCCCGGACACAATTCCGCGAAACGCTTCATATATTCTTTCATCCCCATCGTACCGGCCCCCATCGCGGCCCACTGACAGCAGAGTCCTTTTTCGGTTTCCCAAACGATGGAATCCCGAATGCCGGAAGCCACTGCGTAAGGAGCCAGCGTTTCCAGGTTGGTCATGGGATCTTCATAAGTCCAAACCGCGTTGCCCGCATCCAGCGTCACGCCAACAAAATCGGTGCCGGCCATCTCCACCAGACGCACCAGTTCCCATCCCTGCATGTCACCGGCGTGATTCTCGATGGCGATCTTGATCCCAGCATCCAAAGCATAGGAGCGGATGTTTTTCAGCACCTGCACGGTGTCACGGATCGGAGTCCAGATACCGCCGGGAGCTTTGCGGTCATCACGCGAACCCAGTACACAGCGCACCACCGGACTGCCCAGTGTTTTGGCAACGCGGATCATTAGACGCAGAAATTCTTCGGGCGTTCCGTATTTATTATTGAACATGACGGAAGTGGGACAAACGCTCAGACCGCCCATGTAGATGAACAGACCCAAATCGTCCGCCTTAGCTTTCAGATCCTTCAGGTAGGCATCATCCAGACTTTCATAGACTTCCAGATCGGAAAAGAAGACAGCATCCACTTTGTGTTCAGCTGCCCATTCCAGCATTTTGCCGGCTTTCCAATGGGTCGTGTTGATGGAGAAATTATCAAATCCCAGGGCGACTTTGCCCGGATTTGAACCAGTATTCGATGTGTTGTTATTCATAAAATCAATTTCAATTTTTTACTGCATCCAGAGCAGTGACGGGTTATTGGTTCGCCCTTTCTTTTGTGCAAAATCCCAGTACTCCGTTGCGTTATAGCGCGCAACATGCCCGTCCAGAAAGAGGATGTTTGCGCCCGCGCCGTGAATGTTGGTGTGGATGAAATTCCAGTACCCTACCGCAGGCAAATTCTTGGAATCAAAGAGCCAAACCATTCTGCTGGGACAACGCACCGTTGTGTAGCGGATGGGCGCGTTTTCATCCCCTGTTTTGTTCACATACTCATTCAGACAATAGTGGAAAAGATTGTTGCCATTGCTGCGCCGCGGATTAGACGGACAAAACCATGGCAGTCCTAAATTGATGGGTGCAGAGGCATTCGTCCGCCAGGGCATTTCCCGGTACGGATCCAGCGACAAATAAGGAGGCAGATCCACATACCAGCCGCCGTTGATGGATGTTCCATTAGGAGAACCATCCGGCGGCAGATAATCATCGTTGTCACCCACATAAAGAAGCGTAGCCATACCCCACTGACGGAGCTTGCCCATACAGACGATGCGGTGAGATTTCTGCTTGGCTTTGGAAATAGCGGACAGGATCATTGCCGCCAGGATGCCGATGATCGCGATCACCACCAGCAGTTCGATCATAGTAAACGCAGATGGATTTTTTCCCGAGAAAAATATGTTGTCTCTAAAAAGCTTCACCGTCTCTTTCTATTGGATCAACATCGCGTCCCCGTAACTGAAGAAACGATACCGCTGGCGCACCGCTTCCCGATAAGCCGCCAATATCATCTCGCGTCCATCCGTCTTATCCGGTGAGGCAAACGCGCTCACCAGCATCAGCAGTGTGGATTTGGGGAAATGGAAATTGGTGATCAGTGCATCCGCTACATAAAACGGCGACGGCGGATAAATGAATAATTTAGTCCGCAGTGTCATGCCGTGCAGCTCGGATGTCCCGCCCTGAGCACGGGCGACGCTTTCGATCACACGCATGGAAGTAGTACCCACCGGAATGACCCGTCGGCCTTCGTGTTTTGCCTGACGGATAGCGGCAGCTGTTTCCTCTGTGAGGATGAACGGCTCTTCAT
>JAFZAR010000211.1 GCA_017557085.1 Verrucomicrobiota bacterium
CGACATCAACGGACGCACCTCGATCCCCGGTTTGTATGCCATTGGCGAGGTTGCCTGCACCGGTCTGCACGGAGCCAACCGTCTGGCCAGCAATTCCCTGCTGGAAGCAGTCGTTCTGGCTCAGAGGGTCGCGGACTACACGGCCAATGAATCGGTCGAGCTGACCGATTTCCAGATCCCGGCATGGCAGTCCGGCAACGCCCAGAACGCGGACGAACTGGTCGTGCTCAACCACAACTGGGACGAGATCCGCCGTCTGATGTGGGATTATGTCGGCATCGTGCGCACTACCCGCCGTCTGCAGCGCGCTAAGACCCGTATCGAAAACATCATCGAAGAGATCCGTGAATACTATTGGGATTTCACGGTGACCAAGGAGATCCTGGAACTGCGCAACATTGCCCGTGTCGCCTGGCTGATCATCGAATCCGCCCTCTCGCGCAAGGAGAGCCGCGGTCTCCATTTCACTCTGGATTATCCCAACACGGATCCGGCTCTGAGCCAGCAGAACACCCTGATCACACGCGTCTGCAAATAGCCTCCATCCAGAATGTTTCGTCCCTGCATAGATCTCCATGACGGCAAAGTCAAACAAATCGTCGGCGGCACTCTCACCGATGACGGTTCCAGCCTGAGAACCAACTTTGTCGCCACCCGTCCTCCGGCGTGGTTCGCGGAACTTTACCGGCGGGATCAGCTCTCCGGGGGACACATCATCAAACTGGGTCCGGGCAACGACGACGCGGCCAGAGAAGCTCTGTCGGCCTTTCCCGGCGGTTTCCATATCGGCGGCGGCATCAATGCCGAGAACGCCTCCGGCTGGCTGGATGCCGGGGCCAGCCACGTCATCGTCACCAGCTATGTCTTTCGGGACGGGATGCTGGATCAGTCGCGGCTGGACGAACTGGTGCGCCGTGTGGGCAGATCGCGGCTGGTGCTGGACCTGAGCTGCCGCCGCAAAGCTGACCTCCGCTACTATGTGGTCACAGACCGCTGGCAGAAATGGACTTCTCTGGAAATCAACCGTGACACTTTGGATCGGCTGAGCCAATACTGTGATGAATTCCTCATCCACGCGGCCGACATCGAAGGTCTCTGCCGGGGAATTGATCCCGACCTGGTTCGCCTTCTGGGTGAGAACGTAACGATCCCCACCACTTACGCCGGCGGTGCCAGATCGCTGGAGGATCTCCGCCTGGTTGAAGAGATCGGTCGCGGCAAACTGGACCTCACCATCGGCTCCGCTCTGGACATCTTCGGCGGCACCGGGATCCGCTACTCCGACGCGGTCGCCTTTAATAAAAAACACGCCTCCTCAAAGCAATAAAAAAGACGAGGTGTTCAAACCTCGTCCCTTAAAAATCTAATACTGTTTTAGTTCTGCGCGGAGGATTCTTCCAGGATCTTTTTCAGGGTCATGTAGTCTATCTTGCCGGAGCCTAAACGCGGCAGCGCGTCCATCTGCATCACATTGCGCGGAGTGCAGAGATTGCTCAGACCGCTTTCACGAATGATCGCGCGGACCTTTTCATCCGTCACCTGTTTGTTGTTGGTAACCACGACCAGTGCCTCGCCGCGATCCTCACAATTGACAGAGGAAACCGCCAGCTCCAGCTCGGAGCCCAATTCAATGAGAGCCTCTTTCAGAGTGTCTTCCACCGCCGTCAGACTGATCATCTCACCGCTGATCTTGGCAAACCGCTTCACACGGCCCAGGATCGTGATGAAACCATCCTCGTCTATCGTCGCGATGTCGCCGGTATCGTACCAGCCGTTCAGCGCTTTGAAGGCATCGTCAGCTTCCTTGTTCAGATAGCCCTTCATCACATTGGGTCCTTTGACCAGAAGACGGCCGCCATTCGCGATGCCCGGAACTTCCTTCAGCTGGACCTGCATGCCGGGGAAAGGACGCCCGACGGAGCCGGGTTTGTAATCATACGTCGTATTGACCGAAATGATGGGCGAACACTCCGTCACGCCGTAACCTTCTTCCACCAGTGTCATGAAACGGTCAGCGTAGTTCTTTATCGTGGAAGGCTGGAGCTTCTCGCCGCCTACGATGGACAGCTTGATGCTGCTGAAATCCGAAGGCTGCGCGTAATGGGCGTATCCATTCAGGAATGTGTTCGTGGAGGCGATCACCGTGCTCTTGGTGTCATACACCAGACCGGGAACGATCTTATAATGAAGCGGCGAGGGATAGATAAAACAGCGGATGCCGCGCACTATCGGAATAATAACGCCCAGCATCAAACCAAACCCGTGGAAGATGGGCAGCGCGTTGAATATCTTATAGGAATCCGCCACATTGGCAAACGGCACCGCCTGTTCGCAGTTGGCGATCAAATTCCGGTGGGTCAGCTCCACGCCTTTGGGCATTCCTTCGGAGCCGCTGGTGAAGAGGATCACCGCGGTGGACTGTGCCGTGATGCCCTTGGGGATCGGACATTTGCAGAAAATCAGATTCTTGATTTTCGCGAAGAGCGAGATCTGCGGACGCACATCTTCCAGATAAACCATCTCCACGCCGATCTCCGCCAGAGCCTTGACATCGAAATGGATCTGCTCAACAAAACTGCGCGAAGTGACCACCTGTTTGATCTTGGACAAACGGGTGCAGTCACAGATCGTTTTGATCCCCGCGCTGAAATTCAGGATAGTGGGAACCTTGCCGATAGACCACAAAGCCAGCAAAGTGACCGGCGCGGCAGCGACACCCGGCAGTAAGAAGCCGACTCGTCCGTCTTCGGAGGGCTTCAGCATCTTTTTCAAAACGCCACCGATCAGACTGGCACCTAATATCAGCTTGCGATAAGTGATCTTTGTGTACTTGAAATCCTCACAGATGCAGACCTTTTTGGCC
>JAFZAR010000020.1 GCA_017557085.1 Verrucomicrobiota bacterium
GACTGACTGCGCTGCCGGCCTCTACCGTCAAAGCCCCATTGATTGCCGGATGCTCCGCGAATCTGGAATGCTCCATGATAGATCATCTGGAAAATTATAACCTCGTCATCCTGCAGGTGAACAAGGTCTGGGAAAGCAAAAAAATGGAACGCTCCAAAATGTTCCATGCTTTCGGTGACGGTAGATTTGCCGCCAATGGCAAACAGATGAACTATCGCGAACTGATGCTGGACAAACTGCCGCCCAATTTGTAAACAGACACCGACTAAAGAATCCCCTTCTGCTGAAGGAGCCAGTACTCGATACTGTCCACCAGAGCCTGCAAACTGGCCTCGATGATATTCTCGCTGACACCGACCGTGCCCCAGGTATGGACGCCATCCGTGGAATCGATCAGGACACGGGTCTGAGCCGCTGTTCCCTGTGAGCTTTCCAGAATACGCACCTTGTAATCCTGGAGCTTCATCGCCTTCAAATTTGGATAGAAATCCAGCAGAGCCGTCCGCAAAGCACCATCCAGCGCGTTCACGGGACCTTCGCCATCGGCCACCGTATGCCCGATACGATCACCCACCTTCACTTTGATGGTCGCCTCGCACACACTGCCGCGTCCGTCAGAACGCATGGAAGCATGATAGGAAACCACTTCAAAAGGCGGTTCCACTTTTTTAAATGCTTTGTGGATAAGCAAAATCAGAGACGCTTCCGCGGACTCGAACTCGTAGCCCAGATTTTCCATCTGCTTCACACGGGAAAGAATCCCCTTCAGCTCCGGAGCCGAATCATTCAGAGCGATCCCCAGCTCGCGCGCCTTCAACGCGATATTACTCTTGCCGGAAAGATCACTCACCAGCACACGGCGGCGGTTTCCCACTTTGGCCGGATCAATATGCTCACAGGTACTGGCCAGCTTCCTCACAGCGTCAACATGCAGACCGCCCTTGTGCGCAAAAGCACTGGCTCCCACCCACGGCTGATGCGGATTGGGACGCATATTGGCAATATCATCCACAAACAAGGAAAGCTCTTTCAGCTTGCGCAAAGAACTTTCAGGAAGCACACGGCGCTTCATCATAAATACCAGCGCCGGAATGACACTGGTCAAATTACAATTCCCGGCACGTTCGCCGTACCCGTTGATAGTCCCCTGCACCATCCGCGCGCCGTTCTCCACAGCGGTCAGCGCACCTGCGACCGCCAGCTCCACGTCATTATGTGTATGGATGCCCAGCGGCGTTTTCGGCAGATGGGATGCAACTTTGGCAACGATTTGACCAATCTTAGACGGTAAACATCCTCCGTTCGTATCGCACAGAGTCACCCAATCCGCTCCGGCATCCGCGGCGGTTTTGAAAACGGCCAGCGCATAATCCGGATCATCTTTGTAGCCGTCAAAAGCTTGTTCCGCATCAAAAAACACCTTGCGTCCCTTTTTCTTTAAATAGGTAATGGTATCACGGATCATGTTCAAATTTTCAGCCGGAGTCGTCTTAAGGACTTCCTTGACATGCAGCAGCCACGACTTACCCACGATCGTCACGACCGGGGTCTTCGCCTCCAGCAGCAGACGGATTTGTTCATCCTGTTCCACAGCAGTCTTTTTGCGCCGGGTGGAACCAAAGGCCGTGATCACCGAGTTTTTGAAACGGTATCCTTTGATCTTCTTGAAAAACTCAAAGTCTTTCGGATTCGATCCGGGCCAGCCGCCTTCAATGAAATGGACTCCAAACGCATCCAGTTTTTCCATGATGCGCAGCTTGTCATTGACGGAAAAAGAAATTCCCTCTCCCTGACAGCCGTCACGGAGCGTGGTATCATATATTTTTATTTTGTCGTCCATGATCTTACTTTCTGCCTTGTTTAACGAACTCTTTAAGGACTGTCCGCAATAATGATTCCGGTACTTTACAGCCAAAACGGCATTCTCCTATCCTCTCAGCCAGTACAAAGAGAGCTTCACCGCCCTGGGCTTTTTTGTCATGATGCGTCGTCTCTATCAGGCGAGCGATCATCTTGACCGGATCCGGCGCGGTCACATACGTCGGCAATTTTACACGGTGGAGCAAATCAAAGACACGTTCCGTTTCGTTTCGTGGGAACCCCAGCAGCACTTCCGACAGTCGGCACGCGATCAGCTGTCCCACCGCAACAGCCTCCCCGTGGGTCAGTTTTCCGTAACCGTATTCCTTTTCAATGGAATGCGCCAGCGTATGACCAAAATTCAAAATAGCTCTGCGGCCTGACTCCCGTTCATCCTCACCGGTCACCAACGCTTTCAGTTCACAGCAGCGCTGGACAACCTGTGCCATTACTTTCGATTCACAAGCCATGATGGGATCCACCTGTTTTTCCAACTGGGTGAAAAAGTCCGCGTCCAGGATGATGCCGTACTTAATGACTTCGGAAAGTCCGCACCGCAGCTGACGCACAGGCAGAGTCTTGAGCGCGTCCACATCACACAGGACACACTTGGGTTGATAAAAAGCGCCGACCAGATTTTTGCCGGTCTCCAAATTGACAGCCGTCTTGCCGCCCACCGAACTATCCACCTGCGCGAGCAAGGTCGTCGGCACCTGAACAAACGCTATGCCACGCATATATGTTGCCGCCGCAAATCCGGCCATGTCACCCACGACACCGCCGCCCAAAGCCGCTAGGAAAGAAGAACGCTCCATCCCTTCCTTTGCCAGCGCGTCATAAAGCCGTCCCAGCGTTTTCAGATCTTTGGATGCTTCTCCGGCCCGGAATTTCCATTGAGAGAGAGCATAGGACACTTTCTTCAATGACGCAACGCATCGCCTTCCAAAAAGAGGCATTGTGTGAGAATCACCCACCAGCATACATCTGTCGCCTTTTGTATGGCTGCGGCAGTATTTCCCCAGCAGGTCTATCAACCCAGATCCAATAAAAATCGGATAAGATCGGGGACCTAAATCAACATGGACCTCTAAAGTTTTCATATTACGGATTTTCCCTTCTGTCGCTCGGATATTGTTCCATCGCGTAGGCGATCTTCTTTTTCAGCAAAGGCTGCAGCGACGGCACATAAGTCAAAAGTCTTTCATAAACACCGCGAGCTTCTCTCCACCGGTCAAGATTTTCCAATATCCGACCGGCTTCCATTCCGCCTTTTTGAATACAAAACAGATCGAATTCTTTGTTACCGTTCTCATTCCAGTAAAACACATTTAGATAATGTGTCAGTGCCGCATTCAGCGATTCATCTCTCTCCTTCTGCTCCAGTGTAGTCAGTTCCGCCTTGTATTGATACAATGCAGCCAATCCCAGTTCCGCCTTTAAGCGTGTCGCCACACTGTTCAGAGGAGCGGACATTGCTTTTTCATAAAACTGCTGTGCCAGTTCCATGCGTTTCATATCAACGGGTTCTCTGGTTGCCATCTGAAAATGACAGTTCGCGATACGTGTCAGCGCCACACCGCCCAACCGATTCGTTTCATTGATCCTGGAATAAGCGTTGATTGCTTCGGCAAAACGCTCCAGTTGCTTCGGATAATCCTTCTTCAGATTAACCTGTTCCGACAAGGAATCACCCAGCAGAATGAAAGCTTCATCCA
>JAFZAR010000212.1 GCA_017557085.1 Verrucomicrobiota bacterium
CACGGACCATTTACATCAAACATGGGTGCGCGTCCTGAATTAAATGTCTTAAAATGAACACTCATAGATCAATACACTAAACAAGCAACCGCTCATTTTGTTGTTAATGGTAGAGTCTTATCCCTTTAGAGTCAAGAAAGACTCACGCAAAACTCCAAAACCAGGACAGAAACACATTGCTTCAAAAAAACGCACCAAAAGGCGGGATAGACATGAAGCCAAACCCCGGTTCTATCCTTCCGCACTGTAAAGAGGATAAAACTGCGATCTGTTTCCGCTTTTCTGTGGACAAAACGCTTATAAAAACTTAGAATTCAGGAGGTGCCGGGCAGTAAGAGGTCCGGCAAATTTTTCTAGCCAAAATCATTTTAAAACGATGCAAGCTCAATTTAAACAACACCTTCAGGAGACTCTCCAACAAATCCGTGAGTCTGGTCTTTATAAAGATGAACGCCCTATCTCCACTCCGCAGAACAGCTTTGTTCAAGTTCGCGGCGGGAAACCCGTTCTGAACCTTTGCGCGAACAACTATCTCGGTCTGGCTCAAAGCCCGGAGATCCGCGAAGCCGCTAAAAAAGGCTTGGACGAATGGGGATACGGCATGGCCAGTGTCCGCTTTATCTGCGGTACTCAAACGCTCCACAAGAAACTGGAACAGGAGCTGAGCCAATTCCTGGGTACCGAGGACACGATCCTCTACTCCTCCTGCTTTGACGCGAACGGCGGTCTCTTTGAAACACTTCTGACAGCGGAAGACGCGATCATTTCCGATGAGCTGAATCATGCCAGCATTATTGACGGCGTGCGTCTCTGCAAAGCAAAACGCTTCCGCTACAAGAATAACAACATGGCCGATCTGGAAGAACAGCTGAAGGCGGCCGATGCCGCGGGCGCCCGCTTCAAGATGATCGCCACGGACGGTGTCTTCTCGATGGACGGTTTCATCGCGAATCTGCCCGGTATATGTGACCTGGCGGATAAATACAACGCCACTGTCATGGTGGATGAATCCCATTCTGTTGGTTTCATGGGCAAACACGGCAAAGGCACCCACGAATATCATAATGTGATGGGCCGGGTAGATATCCTGACCGGCACCTTTGGCAAAGCATTAGGCGGCGGCAGCGGCGGCTACACCAGCGGTCCCAAAGAGATCATTGATCTGCTGCGTCAGCGCTCCCGTCCGTATCTGTTCTCCAACACGCTGGCTCCCTCTATTTGCGCCGGCACTTTGAAAGCGCTGGAGATTCTGAACCGCTCCACAGAACTGCGCGACCGTCTGGAAGAAAACACACGCTATTTCCGCTCTTCCATGACCAAGCTTGGCTTCAACATCCCTGAAAGCACTCACCCCATCGTTCCCATCATGCTGGGCGACGCGGTGCTGGCACAGAAGTTTGCGGCCCGTATGCTGGAAAAAGGCGTTTATGTGGTTGGCTTCTTCTATCCTGTTGTGCCGCAGGGTAAAGCCCGCATCCGCACACAAATCTCCGCCGCGCATACTCGCGAAGAATTGGATTTGGCTATCAACGCCTTCGCGGAGACTAAGAAAGAATTGATGTAAAACTTAAAAAA
>JAFZAR010000021.1 GCA_017557085.1 Verrucomicrobiota bacterium
ACCACTTCAAGGCACATGAAATGCTGGGTATAGGCGGCGCTATCAAGAATCTGGGCATGGGCTGCGGTTCCCGCGCCGGCAAGATGGAACAGCACTGCACGGGCAAGCTGACGGTGGATCAAAGCATCTGCAAAGGATGCAAGATCTGCGCCAAGAACTGCGGTCAGAATGCCATCACCTATCAGGAGAACGGCAAGGCTTATATCGATCAGGAGAAGTGCGTAGGCTGCGGACGGTGTCTGGGTGCCTGCAATTTCGACGCGATCCAGGCTCCGAATTTCCATTCCTGCGAAGATGTCAGCATGAAGATGGCCGAATACGCCAAGGCCGTGGTGCAGAACCGTCCTCATTTCCATATCAGCTTTATCATGCAGGTCTCGCCCTTCTGCGACTGCCATCCCAAGAACGATACCGCCATTATCCCCGATGTCGGCATCCTGGCTTCATTCGATCCGGTGGCACTGGACACAGCCTGTGCGGAACTCTGTAATAAACAGCCCATTATCCCCGGCTGTCTGATAGACAAGGAAGAGAACAAAGGGCAGGATTATTTCCACGCCATCAGCCCCGCCACGAACTGGAGGGTCTGCATGGAACACGCCCAGAAGATCGGCATCGGCACGATGGATTATGAATTGATCCGGATGTAACGGAACCTGTTCCCGATCAAAAAACCGCCAGGGATGATTTGTTTGTCCCGGCGGTTTTTGTGTTTTCTTCGTTATTCCCGTTCAATTCAGAATTGACCGCCGCGCTTTCTATTGGGAAAATAGCGGTGTTTTATGAGTAGGGTAAGAATGAGACCTGCGGCAGGTGAAAATCTGCTAAGATACCGCGGGGATTGGGTTTATTTTCAGTTTGAAATGGAAGACGGCAGTCCTGTTCCGGCAGGATGGCGTGTCTTTCTGCGGACGAATCTGGGCCGCGAGCAGAAGCTGGAGGAGGAGATCATTCATGCCCACTCCAATAAGTGGCCGCTGGAGGGTCAATCCTGGCGGGATATGCCCATACCGGTCCAGAATGGCAAGGCCACTATAGAAATCCCTCTCTATCAAGTAGGTTACTTTGAAGCCAAGCTCTATGCCCTGGATGAACGGGGAATGCAGATCTGGCCCGACGGCGCGAATGTGGGAATCTCTGTGCATCCGGATTTCTGCCGCACCGGCAATATCATCTACTGCGCGTTCACACGGCTGTTCGGCGAGAATATCACCGCGAAACAAGCTCTGCCCGAAAAAGAAACAGCCGTTATCAATCAGCTGGACGATCAGGGGTTCACATGTATCCCTCCGTCGGGCAAGTTCCGTGATCTGAAGAAGTATCTGCCCCATATCACGGAAACACTGGGCTGCAGGATCGTCCATCTGCTGCCGGTCAACCCTACCCCCACCACGATGGCACGGATGGGACGCTTCGGGAGCCCGTATGCTTCGCTGGATCTGACGGGGATCGATCCGGCTCTGGTGGAATTCGAGCGCGAGACGACATCCGTGGATCAATTCCGGGAGCTGGCCGACGCGATCCATCAGCATGGAGCCCGGCTGATGATAGACCTGGCCATCAATCACACCGGCTGGGGAGCCTGGCTGCATGACAATCATCCCGAATGGTACGTGAAAGACGCTCAGGGCAGTTTTGTCTCGCCCGGAGCCTGGGGCGTGACCTGGGGCGATCTCTCCGAGCTGAACACGATGATCCCCGATCTGTGGAATTATCTGGCCGGAGTCTTCATCACCTGGTGCCAGCGGGGCGTGGACGGTTTCCGCTGCGATGCCGGCTATAAGATCCCCATGGAAGCCTGGCGCTATATCATTTCAAGAGTCCACCGCGAGTTCCCGGAGGCATTCTTCCTGCTGGAAGGTCTGGGCGGTTCCTGGGAAGCAACGGAAACGCTCCTGACACAGGGACGGATGCAGTTCGCCTACTCCGAGCTGTTCCAGAATTACTCCGGCGGCGATGTCAGCCGGTATCTGGATTACGCGCTGAAACAGAGCGTCCGCAAAGGCGTATGGATCCACTACAGCGAAACGCACGACAACAACCGTCTGGCCGCAAAAGGCCGTCAGTGGTCGCTCTTCCGCAATCAGCTCTGCGCGCTGACCAGTGTGGCCGGCGGGTTCGGTTTCACCTGCGGCGTGGAGTGGCTGGCCGCGGAAAAGATCCTTGTCCATCAGCGTTCCGGACTGGCCTGGGACAACCCGGATAATATCGTGCCGGAACTGTCCAAGCTGAACAAATTGCTTTCGGAGCATCCCTGTTTCTTTGACGGAGCGCGGCTGAGCCGTCTGTCCAACGAAGGCGCGGTCTATGTGCTGCGCCGCGACAGCGCGGAAGGCACGGACAGTCTCTGGATCTTTGCCAATACAGATATGGAGCATGACTCCACGATCAGCATCCCCGGCAAGGATCTGCTGCCGCAGATGACCGATCTGCTTACCGGGAAAAAGATCGCGCCCGTGAAGCTGGAAGACAACGCGGAACGCTGGGTCTATACAGTACCGGCCGGCACATGCTGGTGTCTGGCAGCATCCACGGAAATCCACGGACTGGCCGGAAATGATTACCGCCAGAAACGCGCGATCGCCACCTGGGCACTGGTCAGCTCCTGCAAGATGTGGAAAGCACGCCGCCGTCAGGCCGCGGACTGGAAAGCTGTCGCCGAGCTGGCAGAACCGGATCCTGTCGCGTATCTGGGCGCAGTCAACCGCATCGCGCTGCGCGGTGACAAGCTGGATAACTGGCTGGAACAGGTGCGCGCGGAAATGAAAGCCGGCGGTTATGACGAGGTGATCGAGCTGAAAGAGGGAGCCGTGAAACGTGTCAATATCCTGCCCAAAGATCACTGGCTTTATTTGAAGCAGTATGCCGCCCCGTTCCGGGTACAGCTCCGCTCCGGGAACAAAGCCTCCGCGGTGATCCATTCCGTAGCGACAAAAAACGGTCACATTGCCGCATTTTCACCCGGTGAGATCGCGGAAGTGGTCACACCCGGCGACGGCAGACTGATCCTGGAGGGAATGAACTGGAAGACGCGCAGGCATCCCGTGAGTGTGCACCTGCTCTATGTTTCCGAGAATACTTTCAGCGCGGAGGAACTCAAAAACGCCATACCGAACTCTGCCTCCAAGGGCAAGGATCACTGGCTGATGATGCGAGGCGACCGCTTCTCCGATTGTTACGAGAAGAACTCGGTCGTCCTGCTGACGAACGGACGCGGCGGCATGAGCCGGATCTGCGCCGATCTGGGTACGATCCAGTCAAAGTATGACTGTCTGCTGGGAGCGAACCTGAACCCGGAATATCCCGTGGACCGTCACGTGTTCGTGAAGCGGGTCCGCATCTGGGTCAATGCAGACGGGTTCATCAGCCAGCTCAACGCCAATAATCTGGCCGTGCTGAAGGCGGACGCGCCCGTATTCTGGGATTTCATCGTAGCGGCCGGCGACGCGCGAACGGTGCAGATACGGCTGACGATGGATCTGCTGGAGGAGCGGAACACACTGGTCATGAAGCTGGAACGTCTCAAACGGGAACCGCGCAGTCAGTGGACACAGAATCAGCTCCCGGCGGAAGCTCATGTCACCGCGATCGTGCGGCTGGATGTGGAAGACCGCAATTTCCATACGGAAACCCATCTGAATGACGGAGCGCGTTATCACTTTACCAGTCACACTCAGTCCCTTTCCCCTGACGGCAAGCTGGCTCAGTGCGGATTCCATTTCACTCCGGCTCAGGATCGGGGCTTCCGCGCGTATGCATCCGCCGGACAGTTCCATTCCGATGTCGAGTGGTGCGAGAATATCTGGCATCCCGTGGAAGGCAGCCGCGGGCAGACCGATCACGGCGACGCATACAGTCCGGGCTGGTTCGAGCTGCCTCTCGACATAGCAAAACCGATCTATCTGGTGGCGGACGCGGAACAGGAACCGGTTTCAGAAGATGAGATCACCCGTTTTGAGGAAGCACGCAAAGCCCGGAATGAAAAACTGCTGGCTCAATACAAAGGCAACCTCTCCGATCCCTGGGAACGGGAACTGGTCCTGGGCATGAAAGCTTTTCTGGTGCGCCGCGGCAAGGAGCACGGCAAGACGATCATCGCCGGTTATCCATGGTTCCTGGACTGGGGACGCGATACACTGATCAGCGCCCGCGGTTATCTGGCCGCCGGGTATGACAAGGAAGTGCTGGAGCTGATCCAGACTTTCGCACGCATGGAGAAAGGCGGCACTCTGCCGAATGTCATTTACGGCGACAACGATTCCAACCGCGACACAGTGGATGCGCCCCTCTGGCTGGGTGTCGTGATCGAGGAATATGTCAAACTTCATCCGAAAGACAATGTGCTGGGCGCACCTCTGGAGGACAGACGCACGCTTTTGGAAATACTCAGGAATATCGCGAATGGCTATCTGAAAGGAACGTCCAACAGCATCAAGGTGGATCAGGAGTCCGGGCTGGTGTGGAGTCCTTCGCACTTCACCTGGATGGATACGAATTACCCGGCAGGCACTCCGCGCTGTGGTTATCCCATCGAGATCCAGGCGCTCTGGATACGGCTGCTGCGCCAGCTGGAGCGTGAGGACAAACAAGACCGTGCACAGTGGAAAGCTCTGGCCGACCGTGCCACGGCTTCCCTGCGCAAGCTCTACTGGCTGCCGCAAAAGGGATGGTTCGCGGATGGTCTCTGGGCTGAGAACAAGGCTCCGGCCTCTCAGGCACGTGTGGATGACGCTTTGAGACCCAATCAGCTGATCGCTGTCGCTTTCGGTTTCTGCGAGCCGGCACAGGCACGAAGCGCTGTTCAGGCTGCTCTGCGTTATCTGGTCATTCCCGGCGCGATCCGTTCGCTGGCTCCCCTGCCGGTGGATTGTCTGGCTCCCGTTTACGGTTCACAGGGTTCTCTGCTGAACGATCCCGGTCATCCTTACTGGCCGCGTTATGAAGGCGACGAGGACACCCGGCGCAAACCGGCTTATCATAACGGAACGGCCTGGGGCTTTATGTTCCCGGTCTTCTGCGAGGCAATGGTCCAGGCATGGCCCGACGACAAGGCCGCCCGCTCTGCCGCCAAAGCTTATCTGCGCAGCGCGGAATACTGGATGAACAAGGGCGCTCTGGGACAGATAGCCGAGATCATGGACGGCGATCTGCCTCACACTCAGCGCGGCTGCGACGCTCAGGCCTGGTCCATCTGCGAAACTCTGCGCGTCTGGAAACTGCTGAAAGAATAGGAATATGTGCGAGGATCACCGTATTGATAAGGCAGACCTCGAAGATTTGCCGGAGATATTGCGCCTGCAGTATCGCGCCTATCAAAGTGAAGCGGCTCTGTTCGGCAGCAGGGATATTCCTCCACTGAAGCAGACTCTGGACGAGGTGATCGCCGAATACCATGCGGGCGTTATTCTGAAAATGGTCAATGAGGATCATGTTATTATCGGCTCGATCCGCGCGAAAGAGCAGAACGGCACCGTATATGTGGGCAAGCTGATGGTCCACCCGGACTGCCGGCATCGTGGTTTGGGCACAAGGCTTCTGCAAGCGATAGAACAATACTTTCCTCAAAAACGATACGAGCTTTTTACAAGCACAAAAAGCACGGATAATATCCGGCTTTACCAAAGAATGGGATATAAAATATTTGATTGCAAACCCGTCACTGATGAGTTACGCTTCGTCTATATGGAAAAAGTATAGGCTCCATCCAAACAGGTATTTGAAAAACGTGAAACTGTAAAACGATATGAAACACGGCACATCAACACTATATAAAGCAAACATTTTTCTGCTGATGCTGAGCCTTTGCTGCGGGATGGTTTTCGCGCAGACAAATGCGATAGAGAATCCCAGCTATGAAGACGGTTTGACAGGATGGCGTACCTGGAACCGGACAACGGATGCTGTCCGTGGCGAGATCGTTCAGGATCCCTCCGCACCGGATGGTTCCAGCGTGATGGAGATCCGCCACACCGGTGACAAGGACTGGAGTCTGCTGACGAACAAAAGGCTGGCGGTCACGCCCGGTGATATACTGGACCTTTCCATCTGGGGGCATGTCCAGGGTGCCGGCTATGCCATGCTTTGCCTCTCGCTGTGGGACAAAGATAATAACAACCTGGCCTGGGTTTTCGGCTCAGTCAATCTGGCTCATGGCACCGAATGGAAACAGGTACAGCGCCGTGTGGTCATTCCCCGTGATGTCGCCAGTGTGCAGCCGTGCGTGATCGGTGAAGGCAAGACCGTCGTCCGACTGGATCTTTTCAACGTCTGTCGCGCCGGCAATGTCAGCGATCTTCGCACGCCGGGACAGCCCGATGTCCTGACGCTCAGCAATCCTTCAATGGAACTGCGGTTCGATACAAAAACATTGTCCGCCCAAGTCCGGTGCCGTTCCAGCCGCAAGGTCTGGGAACAAATTCCTTCGCTGAAGGAACTGGTTCTCAAAAATATCCGAAAAGAGGACGAACGCACCCTGACCATAGAGCTGCTGGATGCCACCGCCAACAGAAAATTCCGATCCACTCTGCAACTGGATCCCGACAAGGCGGAATATGTCATTACACTGGACGCGCTCAATCAAACGGACGCGCCGTTCAGCGGTCTGACCTATCCTCCTCCCTACCGTTCCCAGCCGGGTGAATATCTGGTCATTCCCTTGAACGAAGGCATCTCCTATCCGGTGGAAGACGAAACGATCGAACCGAGGTATCTGATCGCCTACGGCGGCCATGGTATCTGCATGGCTTTCTGGGGAGCGACAGACGGACAGTCCGGCTACTCCGCCATCATTGAAACACCGGACGATGGCGGCATCCGTATTGACCGCCACGAGAAAAAGCTGACAGTTTTCCCTCAATGGGATCCGCAGCTGGGCAAATTCGGCTATGAACGCCGTCTGAGATACTGCTTCTTCGGGGCGGGCGGATATGTCGGCATGGCCAAGCGCTACCGCCAATATGCGCAGGAAAAGGGCATCTTCAAAACACTGCGTGAAAAAGAAAAAGAAGTCCCCGCCACAGCACGGCTGGCCGGTGCGGTAAACGTCTGGAACTGGGATACGGCACCCAGCAAAATGGCGGAAGAAATGCAGGCTGCCGGCATCGAACATATCCTCTGGAGCTCCGGAGGCAACGCGCAGGAAATCAGAAAACTCAATGAAATGGGAGTCCTTTCCAGCCGCTATGACATTTATCAGGATATCATGGATCCGGCTAACCGGG
>JAFZAR010000213.1 GCA_017557085.1 Verrucomicrobiota bacterium
AGTGGGAATACGCCTGCCGTGCCGGAACAACGACCGCTTTCAACAATGGGACCAATATTGAGGCAGAAGAACAAATCTATGGTAAATGTCCCAATCTGGATGAAGTGGGCTGGTACAACGGCAATGAAACGCATCCGGTGGGACAAAAACAGCCGAATGCCTGGGGATTGTATGACATGCACGGGAATGTGTATGAATTCTGTCTGGATTGGTATGTTGATTATTCGGCTTCATCCGTAACTGATCCCACAGGACCGGAGACAGGAGCGAGGCACGTGGAGCGCGGCGGCAGCAGGGTCGGCTTCGCGAGCGATTGCCGTTCGGCGAGTCGAGGTATCAGCAGCCCGGGCGACAGAGCCTCCAACAGCGGGTTCCGAGTGGTGCTGGTTCCGGTGAAATAACGATCGTTTGACGATAAAAACAAAACCCCCGACGGTTCACCCCGCCGGGGATTTTTTTCAAATTATCTGTGCTTATCCGTGTCTTTTACGGAAATTGCCATAATTGCCATAGAGTGTTTTGAGCGGAAACCATTCTCTGTATCATCATCGCCATGCGTTCAGATGCAATGTCCGTACTCAACGGAGCAAAGATGATTTCAGAAACGATCACCTTGACTGAATGCACTCACTTTTGAAACAAACAAAACCTTTCAACCCAACACGAACGATGAATAAAACGAACCAGGCAAATCCCAATTTTCCAATAGACGCGAATGTGTTTCTCATCAATAAACGAAGAAATATACTTGCACTGCTTCATCAGCAGACCCAAACAACGAAACGCCAAACCCCGTCGCCTCAGAGTGTCCGCGCGGATGATGAGGAACCCGACCATGGTACTGTTGCCAAAAAAAGACGCGAACCAATGGGCTCACGCTTTCATCCCGTACCCCGTCAGGGTGGAAATTTAGATGGTGGCATTACCGGGAGTGCGCAAGCGTACCGGCCCGGTTGCCATCAAATCACCCCATCAGGGTTTCAGTCAGGATTTCCTTTGGATTTTACAGCAGGGAGACGCGAAATATGGGGTGTTAATCCTCCCATTCGAGCGGGGTAGGAAAGTTGGGCGCGGTGAAATAGTGCTTCTGTTCGGATTCATCTATCCAGGCCAAACGAACTTTCGCTTCAGGATATTTTTTCTTTAGAAAACGAAGCGCCTCTTTTTCTCCTTTGATGCACGCGATCGTTGCCAGCGCGTCACTATAGACAGCATGTTTATGAATGATCGTGCATCCAACGCGATGCGTTAAAAATGAACCTGTTTTCGAGTCAATGATGTGGGAATAGCGTTTACCGTCTATTTCGATGAATTGATTCACATCGCCGCTGGTCGAGATCGCTTCATTATTCAGATAAATGATATAATTGCCCGCGTCGGGATCATCTTCGGATTCTGTAAAGGTTTCCACCTGGATGGTCCAGCCTTCCTTGCCCGGAGGAGGGTTGCTGACGGCAATATCACCGCTGGCGGCTACCATCGCGCTTTCCACACCATGCTGCCTGAGAAATTCAATGATCTTGTCCGAGGTGAATCCTTTGCCAATGCCGCCCAGATCCAACTGCATTTTATCCTCTTTCAGGATAGCTGTTTTTCTCTTTTTGTTGAGAATGAGTTTTTCACATCCGGTATGGGACAGAGCTTCTTTGACTTCCTCCGGAGAGGGCAGAGTGCCGGCTTTGCGGCATTGCCGCCAAAGATGAGTAAGGGGACCCATTGTCGGATCAAAAGCGCCGTTGCTTGCTTTGTAGAGCTTTTTTGAAATGGACAACACCTCAAACAAATCATCACTTAAAGGGATCTCTGAACCTTTCGGAGCGTCTGTCAGATGATTGAGTTCGCTGTTGGGAATATAATCACTCATAATGGTGTTGAGCTGTTCCACTCGCTCAAAAGCCATTTCCGCTATGTGATCCGCTCTGTCTTTATCATCCAGATAGAAAATAATATAGAAGAGCATCCCCATGTGCGGCTCCGTATATTCAAAACGCTGAAGCTCAGAGTTGGGGATATGAAGAGTTGTGAGTGTTTGTGCTGTTTCCGTTGTGGTGCAGTGTTTGCAGGCACAAAGAGCGAGACTCAAAAACGTAACAGCGATCAGTTGATAAATTTTCATCTGTTTTATCCTCTGTAAGAGCAGCGGGAAGTCGTTGTTTCAGAAAGGATGATTTCATCCAGTAATGGCAGCTCCGGTTTGAGACGATCCCATATCCAGCGGGCGATATTTTCACTGGTTGGATTCTCTAATCCCGGAATGTCATTCAGGTAGTTATGATCCAAAATCTCCAGAATGGGAGCCATAGGATTCTTGATTTCACTGAAGTCCATCACCCAGCCGTGTTCGGGTTCCATATCTCCCACAATGATGATTTCCAAGTGATAACTGTGTCCGTGCAGACGGCCGCATTTATGCCCCGGAGGTACATGAGGTAAACGGTGTGCCGCTTCAAAAGAAAATGTTTTACAGAGTTTATGCATTATAAGGTTTCTCCCAAAAAGATTTATAAGTTAATTCAGTAAGACTGGTCATTCCGCCTTCCTTGAAAATACAGGGGCGATGCATCATGCCTGCGCCGCAGATCCGGGGCACGCCCCAAAGGGCCAGCGCTTTAGCCAGGGCTGGGGCTTCCTCACCGGTCGCGGCCAGCCCCACACAGCCGATTTGATTACGGTTGTTTTCGATGATATGTAATACGTCAGAAAGTTTTTCAGCAGGCCGGACAAAAACAAAACGGTTTCCCATGGAAAATGAAAAACGTGTTTCCATTTCGTAAATCACAGAACAGCCTAATTGGTTGTGATTCTCAGAATGATTGTTTGTTTCGGTGACAAATAAAAGAGTTCCCGCGTCCTGTTG
>JAFZAR010000214.1 GCA_017557085.1 Verrucomicrobiota bacterium
AATTTTATACTTACTTAACCTTCTGTATCTCACTCGGTTCCTTTTATCATACCTCAGAGATGCTGGTCAAGACCCTATCCAAATTTAAGAACCACAGATACACACGGATAACACACATATAATATATTGTTGCTGAATTGATTATAAAAAACATCTGAGTTCATCTATGTCCATTCGTGGTTCTTTCATTGAAATGCCGGCGGCATTGTGCTAGACTATCGGCCGTAAAAGAATCAATGTATTTGATCTCGTTACAAAGCGACACTGCTGAACAGTATGAACCGAATCAAACATAATCTCCTGGGGATGAATATGCTGCTGGCGATGGCAGCGGTTTTTTTCCTGAATACGGCCTGCCCCGCGGCGGATATCTAAAGCCGGACAGGTCTGGTCGTGACCGATCACATCCAGAACGCCAACGGCAAGGATGTGGCCGATGAACTGCAAAAGCTGATCGACAGCCATCCCAACCGTACCCTTTATTTTCCCGACGGCGAATATCTGGTCAGCAAACCGATCTATACCCCGGCCGATCCGCGCAAAAGTGTCTCGCTGAGGCTGACGGAATTTGCCGTGATCAAAGCCACCGGCGACTGGAAACCCGGTGAGGCCGTCATCCAGCTGGGCGGGATCCATCCGGCCAACGATACCCGCACCAACGGCAGCAACTACTCCATGGAAGGCGGGATCGTGGACGGCAGCGGTGTGGCCAACGGCATCTCCATCAACAGCGGCCGCGAGACCGCCATCCGCAATGTCTCTATCAAAAACACCGTCGTGGGCATCCATATCAAACACGGAGCCAACAGCGGATCCTCGGACTCGGACATCACCGGCGTGAACATCATCGGTACCGGCAAGACCAATTCCGTGGGCGTTCTGGTGGAAGGATACGACAACACCTTTACCAATATGCGCATCGGCAATGTGTTCACCGGAGTTCATCTGAAGTCCGGCGGCAACGTCCTGCGCAATATCCATCCCCTGTACTACTCCGACTACACGGATTACCTGAACAGCTGCGGTTTTCTGTGCGAACGCGGTGACAACTGGTTCGACTACTGCTACAGCGATCAGTTCGGCATCGGATTCCGCACGACCGGCAACGCGACGGCGTTCTTCAACGACTGCTTCTGTTTCTGGTACGCGTCCAAAGGCGGCACCCAGACCGCGTTCCGGGCGGATCACAAGTTCAACTCCATCATCACCAATTTCAGGATCGGTTTCCGGGATCAAGGCGTGACCAATGTCATCCTCTCCGTGGGTGAAGAAGGCGGCAACGGCACACTGGACAACCTTTCCGCCAATGAGTCGCTGACTCAGGACAATACCTATAAAACCTATCTGGACGGCAAAGCCCGCAAAAAATAATTTTATATTAACAAATAAACACTATATACGATTATGCTCATAAACAATTGTTTGGCTGAATTCATGGGGACCTGCATCCTCATACTGATGGGCAACGGTTCCGTTGCCAATGTCTCATTAAACAAATCCGGCATGAAAGACGGCGGAACGCTCATGATTCTGCTGGGATGGGGTCTGGCCGTTATGATACCGGCCTACATCTTTGGTGAGCGGTCGGGCGCTCATTTCAACCCGGCGCTCACGATCGGTCTGGCACTGTGCGGCACGTTCCCCTGGTATGCCGTCCCCGGATATATCCTGGCACAATTCCTGGGAGCGTTCTTCGGGCAATGTCTGCTCTATCAGGTGTATAAGGATCACTTTAAGGCGACCAGCGATCCGGCGACCATCTTCAAATGCTTTGCCACCAGCCCGTCCATCCGCAACCTGCCGCGGAACTTCTTCCAGGAACTTATAGCGACCTTCATCCTCGTTTACAGCATCCTGGGGATCAGTCAGGTACCGGGACTTGCTAACGGTCTGAACTATGTCTATATTTTCGGAATCATCTGCTCCATCGGTATGTCCATGGGCGGTCTGACCGGATTCGCCATCAACCCCGCTCGTGACATCGGACCCAGACTGGCTCATACCCTGCTGCGGATCCCCAACAAGGGGTCCAGCAACTGGGACTATGCGTTCGTTCCGGGCATCGCGCCTATCGTAGGAGCCGCGCTGGCGGCGGGAGTTCACTATTTCATTTAGCCGCAGTTAGAAGTTATGTCTAAATACATCATGGCCCTGGACGCGGGCACAACGTCCAACAGATGCATCCTTTTCAACGAAAAAGGACAGATCTGCTCGCTGGCTCAAAAAGAATTTGCTCAGTATTTCCCCCAGCCCGGCTGGGTAGAACATGACGCGAACGAGATCTGGCTTTCACAATACGCCGTCGCCTCCGAGGCTCTCGCCAAGATCGGAGCCAAAGCCTCTGATATCGCCGCCATTGGCATCACCAATCAGCGCGAGACCACGATCGTCTGGGACAAAGAAACCGGTGAGCCGATCGACCATGCCATCGTCTGGCAGGACAGACGCACCGCCGACTACTGCGGAACGCTGGTGGCCAAAGGACTCAATGAAACATATCGGAAAAAGACCGGCTTGGTGATAGACCCCTATTTCTCAGCCACCAAGATCCGCTGGCTGCTGGAAAACGTGCCCGGCGCCAGAGAAAAAGCAAAAGCCGGATGCCTTCTGTTCGGCACCGTGGAAACCTGGCTTATCTGGAAACTGACCGGAGGCAAAGTCCATGTAACCGACTACTCCAACGCCTCTCGGACGATGCTCTTCAACATCACCGAACTCAAATGGGATGAAGAGATCATGGCCGAACTGGGCATCCCGGCCAGTATGCTGCCGCAGGTCAAACCCTCCAGCTGCGTCTATGGAGAGACTCAGCACGACCTCTTTGGCGGAAACATCAAGATCGCCGGAGCCGCCGGTGACCAGCAGGCCGCCCTGTTCGGGCAAACCTGTTTCACGCCCGGCGAAGCTAAAAACACCTACGGCACCGGATGCTTCCTGCTGATGAACACCGGCCGCAAACCCGTTTTCTCCAAAAACGGTCTGGTCACGACCATCGCCTGGGGACTGGATGGACAGGTGGAATACGCCTTGGAAGGCTCCATCTTTGTCGCAGGCTCGGCCATTCAATGGCTGAGAGACCAGCTCAAAGCCCTCGACTCCGCGGCCGACTCCG
>JAFZAR010000215.1 GCA_017557085.1 Verrucomicrobiota bacterium
CTTTTTGACGTTCTTCTCTGCGTTCTTCAGTAATGAGGTCTTGTAATGCTTTACACATTTTTACACAGCGTAAACGTACTTGGCAGCCTCTACTTTAGAGAGGTGATATTTCCTCGAAACCTTTTCGATGATTTGTTCATCTGTTTGCCCTAATTCCTGACAAACTTTAATCAAGGCTTTGATTCCTTCTTGACGCTCTTCTTGACGGCCTTCTTGGCGACCTTCTTGACGTTCTTCAGTAATGAGGTCTTGTAATGCTTTACACATATTAGTTTTCCCTTTCTGTTTGTTCTTTAAATAGTCAGCTCGTTCGGCCAGTTCCGGGTAGAACATTTCCTTTGGATTGGTCGCGAACATATCATGGAGCAACCGTCCCAGTTTATCGTTCCCCCGATAGGTTCCATTGACATAAAGGATATAGCTTTCATCCCCAAAAGTTTTTCCAGTCTTTGTAAAAACTCGTTCTACAGAATAGATCGGATCACCCTGTTTGAATATGTCATCTTCCATGATAAAAATGACATAGTTCTTTTTCAGACTGCTAAAATCTTTTCCTTTTTCCAGCATTTCTGTATCCATCATGCTGGCGTGGAAACGAGCCCGTTTGGGATCTCCGCCCATGTTATCCCGCTGTATCTCGATATCATAGTGATTGCCGTCTTTATCGTTGGCAAAGACATCCAGACAGACGGAATGCCCTTTGATATTTTTATACTCTTTGCTGGTAGTGAAGCTTTCTACGAGCAAATCTTCCCGATCCAGCAGGATGTTCAGCACGAGCTGTACCGCCGGTTTATTATCCTCAAAGACTTTTTTCATGAAAAAGTCATCCATCATACGGGCATCTCTCAAGATGGCCTCGTATTTTGCCAGCGGATCTTTATCTTTTTGCGTCAACTTTTATCCTATTGATTGACTTTCATTTATCACCGAAGCTCTGCCCCGGTGAATCAACAAAAGCAATCTATCAGATATTTCTTTGGATGACAAGTACAGTTTGAGCTGTTTTTTCACTTGCTCTCCAAATAAAAAAGAGGAGCGGCGGACCGTTCCTCTTTTTGATTCTAAGCAAGGTGCTTAGATGAAATTTTTTACACCACGCCCTGGGCGATCATGGAGTCAGCGACCTTGACGAAGGCGGCGATGTTGGCACCCATCAGGTAGTTGCCCTTGTCACCGTATTCGATGGAGGTGTTGTAAGCGTTGGCATGAATGCTCTTCATGATGTTGTGCAGACGCTCGTTGACTTCTTCGCGTGTCCAGGAGAGACGGATGCTGTTCTGGCTCATTTCCAGACCGGATGTTGCCACACCGCCGGCATTGGCTGCCTTGGCAGGTCCAAAGAGGATCTTGGCGTTCTGGAAGACCTTGATGGCTTCCAGCGTGGAGGGCATATTGGCACCTTCGCTGACCATTATGCAGCCGTTCTTGACAAGAGCCTGAGCCTGTTCCTCGTTGATCTCGTTCTGAGTGGCGCTGGGGAACGCGCACTGAGCGGGCACGTGCCACGGACGTTCGTTGGCGTGATATTCCGCGGTGGGGAATTGTTTCGCGTATTCGCTGATGCGGCCGCGTTTGACATTCTTGAGATCCTTGACCCATTCCAGTTTATCCTGGGTGATGCCGTCTTTGTCGTACACATAGCCATTGGAGTCGCTCATGGTGAGGACCTTGGCACCCAGCTGGTTCAGTTTCTCAACAGTGTATTGAGCCACGTTGCCGGAACCGGAGACCACGCAGGTCTTGCCTTTGAAGTCCTGGTCTTTGGTTTTGAGCATTTCGGCGGCAAAGTACACATTGCCGTAACCGGTAGCTTCCGGACGGATCAGGGAACCGCCCCATTGGAGACCTTTGCCGGTCAGCACGCCGCTGAATTCGTTGGCCAGTCTCTTGTATTGGCCGAACAGGAAACCGATCTCACGTCCGCCCACACCAATATCGCCGGCCGGTACGTCTGTATCGGGACCGATATGGCGGAAGAGTTCCGTCATAAAGGATTGGCAGAAACGCATGACTTCCGCGTCAGATTTACCTTTGGGGTCGAAATCTGAACCGCCTTTGCCGCCGCCCATAGGCAGGGTGGTCAGAGCGTTTTTGAAGATCTGCTCGAAACCGAGGAATTTCAGCACACTGGCGCAGACCGTGGGATGGAAACGGAGACCGCCTTTGTAGGGTCCAATGGCGCTGTTGAATTGGAAACGGAAACCGCGGTTGACTTGGATCTTGCCTTTATCGTCCACCCAGGGAACTCGGAAAATGATTTGACGCTCAGGCTCAGTGATACGCTCCAGAATGGCGTATTCCTGATACTTCTTATGGCGTTCGATGACCGGGGCGATAGTGCTCAGGACTTCAGTGACAGCCTGCAAAAATTCAGGCTCATTGGGATTTCTCTTGCTGACCAGGTTGATGGTCTCTTGAATGTAAGTATTCATCTTTTTCTATTGACACACTTCAGTGAGGCCGGAGTTCAGGATGAACGCCGTGAGCCGCACACTCAAAGCAGAACTATTTTAAAAAATAAGAAAAGATGATGCAACAAAAAATTAGAAAAAAATGAAATGTGTATTAGAAAAAATAATAATACTCCCCAAATTTTTTTTCTCTCCTGTCTTTTTCAGAATTTAAAAACAGCTATAAACTAGACATAGTGCCAGAGCGTTTCTTCATGGTAAAGCTCTAGAAATCAACCATATTACA
>JAFZAR010000216.1 GCA_017557085.1 Verrucomicrobiota bacterium
CCCGGTAAATATCCAGCCCTTGCTCCAGCGTGATCTGATGGAACCGGCCCGGCCATTCCAACCGACCGTCCGGTGTCACTTCCATTCCGACCGCGGCCATCATCCCGCTGGCAAACCGAGCGTCAAAACTCATCAACCCGGCATCCAACAAGCCTTTTTGATCCTCCAGAACGGCTCCGGTCGAATGCATCATGGCCAGAGAAGGCTTTTGCAAATAAAGACGGGCACTTCCATCCACCTCAGCGCATAGCACCCCGTGCTTAGAACACTGCTCCAGCGAACTGGGCACACAAACCGCCGTCATGCCGGGGAAATCAAAACAGACCTCCGCCGGATCATAAAGCAGCAGCGCATCCCCTGAAACCACTAAATATTGTCCCGCACTAGTCCTTCCCGCAGGCAGCGAGCTCAAATCCGCCACCAGCCGGTCAAAAAGGGTCGTTGTTCCTGTCCCGGAAGGCTCCGGGATGGGTACAAATAACTTGCCGCAAGGCGCGTAAGCAGGCAGCCGCCGGGAATCTCCGCCGGCATGGACGATCATGACTCGCAGAGAACAAAGAAAATCTTCCAATTTCTTCCACGAATCTATCAAAATCTTACGACTTTGACACTCGGCCCGAACGATCTCCATCAAACATAAAAGAGTGCTGCCACCGCTGCCGATCCGTCGTCCACCGGGATCCGCCACCACCAGCCAGCGTTTGAAAGGTGCCAGGACACCGCTCCCGTTCCGGGACGAAAGAAGCATCCGATACGCTTCGGCCTGGACATCATTGGATGCCGTCACGATCAGCGCGTCCCAATATGGAGTCAAACCTTTCATTCTCATCTTTCTTCTTTAGAATTCGGCTGGTTTTTCTCCAGCGATATGGACTTCTATTCCTTTGCTTCTCAATGCCTTGATAAACTTAGGATCAGCACCGGAATCTGTCACCAGTGTCTGGATATAGCTGGCCGCGCACAAAAAGAACAACGAACGTCGGCTCAGTTTGGTTGAATCCATACAGAAAATCACCTTTTGCGCCGCATGGATCATCGCCAGCTGCATATCTATCAGCAAGGCATGTGTATTCGTAACTCCCTCATCCAAAGTCAGTCCTCCGGCACCCATGATAGCGACATCCGCATGGATCTTGGAAAAGCCCTCCACAGCTTTGGGACCTGTCAACACTCCCAGCCGCGGATAGATCACACCACCGGTCACATGCACCTCCACCTGACTGTAAGAAGAATATAAGTTAGCTATAGGCAAGGAATTAGTGATAACAATAGGATGCTTGGACATCAAACGCTGCGCCACACTGTAAACCGTTGAACCTCCATCCATTATGATCGTCTGTCCCGGAGATATGAGAGAAGCGCAGCAAAATCCGATCTTCTTCTTCACATCAGCCAGTACTGAAATATTCGGAGCAGCCAGAAGATTTCCCGGTTCCAACCGATCCGTTAACCGGGCTCCCCCGTGGGTTCTGCGGATCAACCCCTTCTTTTCAAGGCGATTGACATCCCTGCGGATAGAGGAAATGGAGGTGTTTAAAATTTCCGATAATTCATCAAGAGAGCAAAATTCTTTCTCTTGCAAGTAATTATAAATTTTATACTGACGTTCTTCAGCCTGCACGATGTTTATTTTGGAAGATTTTGGAATTTTTTGCAAGAAAAAAGATAAATGAAGTTGACTTTCCCTCCAGAATCTGAGATGCTCTTTGCCCGATGTTATGGCTGAACTGAGGCAAATACCTGACAAGCTGACGATCGAAAAGATGGTCAGAGAACTTGTTTACTCTAAGCTTGGGAAGAAATTACCCGAGTCTGTAAATGCGCCCAATCCCCTGGTGGTGAATGTGAGCGCGCGCCACTGCCACCTGACACAGGAGGCCGTGGAAGCATTGTTTGGAGCCGGGTACCAGCTGAATGTTCACAAAAACCTCTATCAGGCGGGACAATTCGCGGCTAAAGAAACCGTGACATTAATCGGACCGCGCAGCCGGATCATTTCCAATCTGCGCATTCTGGGACCCTGCCGTAAGATGAATCAGGTCGAACTGGCTTATACAGACGCGGTCTCTCTGGGCTTTGACATCCCGGCCAGACTCTCCGGCGATGTGGAAGGCACTCCGGGCTGTATGCTGATGGGGCCGGCCGGCTTCTTTGAAATGGATTCGGGCGTGATCCGCGCTCTGCGCCACGTCCACATGGGCGAAGAAGACGCCGCATTCTACGGGGTCAAGAACGGAGATATGATGAATCTCAAGATCCACGGAGACTGCGGGATCACCCTGGCCAATACGCTGGTGCGTGTGACCAAGGGCTTTAAGCTGGAAGTACACGTCGATACCGATGAGGCAAACGCGTGTCACTTGAACCCCAAGAGTTTTTGCGAACTACTCAAACAATAAACATTTTTTTAATAACCCTAAACATAAGCTAATATATTATTATGAGCGAAGCGCTAGGAATGGTGGAAACCAAAGGTTATGTAGGCAGCGTTGAAGCTGCGGACGCGATGGCCAAGGCGGCGAGTGTCTCGCTGGTCAAGACAATCGCTATCGGCGGAGCTATGATCACAGTAATGGTCAAAGGCGACGTAGGCAGTGTGAAGGCAGCTGTAGAAGCTGGCTCCAAAGCGGCGGCAAAAGTCGGTGAGCTGATCAGCTCACACGTCATCGCCCGTCCGCATGAAGAACTGCTGAAAGTTTTCGTGAAATAACAACCAGAGAAAGAGATAAAGAATATGGCACAACAATTGGCTGTAGGAATGATTGAAACGAAGGGCCTCTGCGCGTTAGTGGAAGCCTGTGACGCAGCTCTGAAAGCAGCGGATGTGACCCTGACCGGCTGGGAAAAGATCGGCAGCGGTTATGTCTCCGGTGTGTTCCGTGGTGATGTGGCGGCCGTCAAGGCAGCGACAGACGCGGCGGCAGCGGCAGCGGCTCAGATCGGTGAAGTCATCAACGTCCAGGTGTTTCCGAGACCTCACGAAGATATCGGGATGCTCGGCCCTTGGATCCAGTAATCATCAACTGACATTGGAGAAAAACTACACACTTTAGCATCTCTGTGAAAATACTGGTTGCTAATCTAGGTTCCACCTCGCTGAAATACCGTCTGTTTGACTGCAGCGGTAAGGAGGAGAAACTCCTGACACGAGGCGGATTTGAACGAGTAACGGACTATGCGGCCGCGATCGACTCCTGTTTGAGCGAGTTGAAGAACGGCGGCTTCATTACCAGCGAAAAAGACCTGGCGGCAGTGGGATTCAAACCCATCATTGCCCGCGACATCACCGGCTGTGTCCGGATGGATGAACGGGTGCTGCAGGCCATGGAAGCCTACCGCGAGGTGGCTCCCGCACATAACCCGCCCTATATCAACGGTGTGCGCATTTTCTCCAAAAAAATGCCCTCCACTCCGATGATCGGCCTTTTCGAGACCTCCTTTTATCAGTGGGCTCCCAAGGCCGCCGTGCGGTACGCGGTTCCCAAGAGCTGGTATGACGAAGGTGTGCGCCGCTGGGGATTCCACGGAGCCAGCCACAAGTTCATTGCGGAGAGATCCGCTGAACTGCTGGGCCGGAGCGATGTGGCCGAACGCGTGCGGATGCTTTACGTCAACAATGGAGCCACTCCCATCCGCAAACCGGATCTCCGGGTCGTATCCTGTCACTTGGGCGGAAGCTCATCCCTGACAGCGATCCTCAACGGTGTCGGTATGTGCAACAGTATGGGAATGACCCCGCAGGCGGGTCTGCCGCAGAATAACCGCGTGGGTGAATTAGACGCCTTTGCGATCCCCTTGATGATGCGCCGTCAGAAACTGACCGTCGAGCAGGTCGAGTACGCCCTCTCCAAAGAAGGCGGCTTGAAAGCTCTCTCTGGCGGTTTCAATGACATGCGCGACATTCGCAAGGAAGCCGAAAACGGCAATGAAGATGCCAAACTGGCCATTGATGTCCTGGTTTGGCAGGCACGTCACTGGCTGGGAGCCTATTTCCTCCAGATGAACGGTCTGGATGGATTCGTCTTCACCGCCGGCATCGCGGAGAACAATCCGTGGCTACGGTCACGCATCTGCGCCAATCTCGATCAACTAGGTATAAAACTGGATGAAGAAAAGAACGCCAGCGCCCCTTCCGGTCAGGAAGTCGAAATCAGCGCGGCGGACTCTAAAGTTAAAATTTTTGTAGTCCCGACCAATGAAGAACTCGTCATTGCCAGGGAAGTGAAACGTTTTTTAGAAAATCATTAGTAATTAAAAGGAAATTTTTATGGTACAAGCAATAGGAATGCTGGAAACCCGTGGTTTGGTCGCCCTCGTGCAGGGTACCGACGCAATGCTCAAAGCGGCCAATGTGCAGCTGGCCGGTCCGATGAAACAAGTCGGCAACGCCATGGTGACTGCCGTGGTGGTTGGTGACGTGGCAGCAGTGCAGGCAGCAGTGGATGCCGGTGTCGCAGCGATCAAAACAACCGGCGGACAAGTCGTCAGCGCGCATGTCATCGCGCGCCCGAATGACGATGTCAAACTCGTCCTGCCTCAGGCTCCCAAAGCAACAACACCGGCGGCTCGCTAGAGTATGTATCTGGCCCAGGTAGTAGGGGTTGTCGTCGCTACCAAAAAGGATGCCGCGATGGAGGGGCGCAAACTGCTCGTTCTGCGGCCCATGGTGGCTGACGAGAAAAATCCAACCGTTCTCAAGGAATTGGGAACGACGTTCGTTGCCGTTGATTCGGTGGGCGCCGGCGTGGGAGAACTTGTTCTCTTCTGTCAGGGCAGCTCCGCTCGTTTGGCTCCGGGGATGAAACAAGCGCCTGTGGACGCTGTCATCATCGGAATCGTGGATACGGTGGACGTGTTGGGCAAGAAAGTATATACAGCTGGAAACTGAATTGAACCATGAGTAACGGTGTCAACGAAGCATTGATCCGCGAAGTCGTCGAGCAGGTGCTCAGCCGTCTGGGCGACAGTGCCGTCTCAGGCTCTAAATGCGGATGCAAATGCGCCGGAAAACGCCACTTTGGTGTCTTCCAGGACGCATCAGAAGCTTGTGAAGCAGCGCAGGCTGCCTATAAACAACTTCAGGAAAAAGGTGTTGCCGGCCGCAAAACGGTCATCAACATCGTCAAAAAACTGACCACAGACAACGCTTCCGAGTGGGGGCGCATCGAGCTGGATGAAACTCATATCGGCCGTCTGGATCACAAGATCGACAAACTGCTGGGTCTGAAGAATCTGCCCGGTGTCGAGTTCCTCAAGCCCAACGGAATGAGTGGCGACCATGGCATCACCATGGAAGAGTTCACTCCTTTTGGTGTCATCGGAGCCATCACACCGAGCACACACTCCATCCCTACCCTCTGCTGCAATATCATCAGCATGGTGGCGGCCGGCAACGCTGTCGTCTTCAATCCTCATCCGAGCGCCTGCCGCTGCGCGGCGATGGCTGCCCGTGTGATCAATGAAGCCATTTACAGCGAGCTGGGTATCGAGAATTTGGCCTCCATCGTGGAGCAGCCGACCCTGGATTCCTTCAAGGCCATCACGGAGAGCCCGTATGTCAAACTGCTCTGCGTTACCGGTGGTCCCGGTGTCGTCAAAGCGGCCATGAAGAGCGGTAAGCGTTCCGTCTGTGCCGGTCCGGGCAATCCTCCGGTGCTGGTGGATGAAACCGCCAACGTAGACAAAGCTGCTCGCGATATCATCATCGGCGGTGCTTACGACAATAACCTGCTCTGCATCGGTGAAAAGGAAGTCTTTGTCGTCGAAAGAGTGTTCAACCAATTCATGGACGCTATGGCACGCGCCGGCGCTGTGAAACTGACAGACGCACAA
>JAFZAR010000217.1 GCA_017557085.1 Verrucomicrobiota bacterium
CAATAGCCTCTGGTCAGGGTCACTTCATGCTGGGTCTCATTATAATCCCTGCCATTCTCATCTTCAGGGCTGCCCATCATGAACGTGCCCGGCTCGATCCAGATCATGTCCATGTTCACATCCTCCGATAATGGGATGGTCATATCCTTGTTTTCAGATTCTTTACCGCAAAAGGAGAGAGCAACACGGAACCCGCGGTCGATGAAATAGTCGTCGGGAGAGTCGTCGAGCCGGCTTGCTGAACGGCAGCGATCCGCGTCGCGGTTCAAGCAGCCGCCGCGCATGACGCGGTACGAGCCCGTACTGGCACCTTTGGGATCCGTTACGGATGATGTCGGATAATCTCCCCACCAATCCAGACACCATTCAAACACATTTCCATGCATATCATACAACCCCCAGGCATTCGGTTGCTTTTGACCTACCGAATGAGTCTTATTGCCGCTGTTGTACCAATACCAGCCCACTTCATCCATTTCGGGACATTTATACTCATCGGGAGATTCTTCCGAATTTGACAGATCCTTTCCGCTGTTCAGGGCACTTCTTGTTCCGGCTCGGCAGGCGTATTCCCATTGTGCTTCGGTGGGCAGGGTGTATTCATACCCTTCCGGCAGTCGACCCGCCGTCTTCTCGATTGCTGTCAGCTTGGCGCAGAAATTCGTCGCGTCATACCAGCTGACCTGCTCCACCGGCAGATCGGCTCCTTTCCAATTGGAAGGATTCGTCCCCATAACGGCTTCATATTGTGCCTGAGTCACTTCATACTTGCCCAGCCAGTAACCCTTTGTCAGGGTCACCTGATGCTGCGTTTCATCATCCCATCTGCCCAGTTCATCTTCCGGACTGCCCATCCTGAACGAGCCCGGCTCGATCCGGATCATGTCCAGATTGACCGTATCTGACAGCGGGATAGTGATATTCTTACTTTCAGAAACAGTCACACGGAAACCGCAAAAATAGACACCGTAAGTGCCGTTGTATTCGCTGCGGTATGCCGAACGGCAACAGAATGGCGCGAAATTCCAGCTGCCGCCGCGTATGACGTGGTATAAACCTCTGCTCGGACCGGTGGGATCCGTCACCGGTTCAGTCGGATAAAAGTCATACCAATCCAGACACCACTCCAGGAGATTCCCGTGCATATCGTACAAGCCCCAGTTGTTAGGTTTTTTTAGTCCTACCGGGTGTGTAGTAGAATCGCTGTTCATCGTACACCACGCCAATTCCTCTATTTCAGGAGAATCCCACTTATCAGACAGATCCATCCCGTTGTTCAAGGCCGTAGTCGTTCCGGCGCGACAGGCGTATTCCCATTGTGCCTCGGTCGGCAGAGTATATTCATACCCCTCCGGCAGACGGCCTGCCGCCTTCTCAATGGCTGTCAGTCTGGAACAGAAATCGATCGCGTTATAAAAGGACACCGTCTCGACCGGTCGCTGGTCATCTCCTTGAAACTGGGAAGGATTGTTTCCCATCACGGCTTTGTACTGAGCCTGTGTGACTTCATACTTGCCTATCCAGTAGCCGCGTGTCAGTGTCACTTCATGCTGGGGTTCATCATTTCCTCTGCCCAGCTCGTCTTCCGGGCTGCCCATGATGAATGTGCCGGGTTTGATCCAGATCATGTCCAGATCCACGCCATCCGCTAATGGGATCGTGTAATTCTTGTTCCCGGCATCTCCTTTCGCGCAGAAAAACAGCTGTTTGTCTCCTGTCTTCACCTGATAGGGACTGGTCGCACCTGGGACCGCTGTCCATTTGACCGCGTCCGTGCTCTGATAAAGTTCGCCCGTATAGGTCACTATAAAGTTTTCACCATCCTTTTTAAAGCTGATGGTCGGTCCTTCTGCCTGAGCCATCGCGGCCGCCAAAGCCAAGCCCAGGAAACCTGTCATTAATTTATTTGCAATCATATTTTTGTAAACTTGTTTTTCCATATTGATCATTTCGCTGGGACCAACGCCACACGGAAACCAATGGTGCAGTCTTTGTCTCCGGGTTCCATACAGTGTCGGAACGCTGACCGGCAGGCGTTCGCGTCGTAGTACCAGCTGCCTCCACGATGGACACGCTC
>JAFZAR010000218.1 GCA_017557085.1 Verrucomicrobiota bacterium
GCCTTTTTCCTGTCCAGGATATTAGCAGCCATTCTTTTTTCGCTTTTAAGAAAGTGGTTTCCCTATACAGATGAGAGCAAGCTTTCGCAGATCGTTTTATCATCCATGTGCAAGCCTGTCCGGCTGATCATGTTTGTGATTATGCTGAGAATCGGTTTGGAGTTATACCACTGGCCGGCTTGGATCACAGGGATGCTAACCAAACTCTTCCAGCTGGCGGTCGCGATTTCTGTGACTTATGCCATTATCAAACTGCTAGATATCAATTTCACCATCTGGCAGAAAAAGACAAAAGCTGATCCTATGTTCAGAGATCAGGTGATCCCGCTCCTGAACCGGGTAGCGAAATACATCGTCGTCTTTATTGGTTTGCTGACGATAGCGTCCAACCTGGGTATTAATATCACTTCAATTCTGGCTTTGGGTTCTGTCGGTGGTCTGGCTGTTGGTTTGGCGACTCAGGATTTATTGAACAATGTGTTTGGTGGAATCGTAGTCTTTCTGGACAAACCGTTTCAGTTGGGAGACCGTATCGTGGTGGAAGGCAAGGATGGGGTGGTGGAATCCATCGGTCTGCGCAGTACCCGCATTCGCAGTTTGGACGGATACCTGGTGACGATACCGAACAAGACGATCTGCAACTCTCTGATCGAGAACATCACGAAACGACCGACAATCAAGACGGAGATCAATATCGGAGTCACTTATGGTACATCCGCTGAGAAGCTCAAGAGAGCGATCGATTTGGTCACAGAAATCTACAAAAACAATCCACAGACAACGAATCTCGTGGTCAATTTCAACAAGTTTGGTGATTTTGCTTTGAATATCCAGGTCTTTCACTGGCACAAGGCTATTGACTGGGCTCTTTATGTGAAGAACATTGAATCCATGAATCTGGAAGTGAAACGCCGGTTCGATGAGGAACAGATCGAGTTTGCTTATCCGACTCAGACCTTGTATGTGAAACAGGATTCCAACTGGCAGGTGAATCAATCCCAATAGTTGATTTTCTGATTTTTTAGAGGGAGGAATACATTCCGGATTCCTCTCTTTTGTTTTTGCGGCTGGATTAGGATTGATTCTTTTGTCCGCATACGCTAGGCTCATGCGCATGAGTAAGAGGACATGGTGTATAAGCGTTTTATTGTTTTGCGCGGGATGCTGGCTGAGTGTTCAGGCGGAGCAGGTTTTGACTTATCCTGATCTGGTCAGGCGTATTACCGATTTAGAACAGTTGTCCGTGCTGCCGGAACCGGGGGAAAAATGTCTCCAGTGGTCCAGTTATGACCGTGCCAGCAAGTATGAAGACGGACATTATTTGGCCTGGGATGCGAATGGGGATAATAACGGTTGTCTGCGCAAGGAAGGTGATTTGGAGGTTTGGGGTGAGATGGAAGGTCCCGGCTGTATTTGGCGGATTTGGTCAGCGGCACCGGGCGAAGGCCATGTGAGAATTTACATAGACGGATTACCGGTTCCGGCAGTAGATCTGCCTTTTACAGAGTATTTTAACTGCACACAGATTCCCTTTAATTACTCCGAGCTGAATCATGTTGTAGCCAAAGGTTGGAACTGCTATGTGCCGATCCCGTTTCAGAAATCGTGCAAGATCGTGGCGGAGCCGGGCTGGGGAAGTTATTACCATGTCACCTACA
>JAFZAR010000022.1 GCA_017557085.1 Verrucomicrobiota bacterium
AAAACAACGTTTTCTGATTGGAAATGAATGGCATACACTCTGGTTTCCTCCGACAAGTCTTCCTGCTTCCGGCTCTGCTGTGGACTATCAGGCACTTATTTATTCCGATGTTCAAATAGGACAGTCCTTTAAGAAGGGTGAAGATGTGATCAAACTAAAAGTCAAAACAGGTGATCATCTTTTTGTAAACCGGCTTCTTTATAATTTCAGAAAGCCAAAGAGAGGAGAGATTATCATCTTTGAAACATCAGGAATTCAAGGACTTCAGCAGGATACATTCTATATCAAACGACTCGTCGGTACTGAAGGTGACAATATCCGGATCGGAGATGACCGCCATCTCATTGTGAATGACAAACGAGTTGACGCATCCACACCTCACTTTGAAATCATATATGGATTTGATCCCAGCCAGCCTTATGTGCCTAATTGCTATTTTGGACACATAAATGCAAAAGTTTCCAGGGAAAACAACAACTACATGAGGATGTTACCTGAATTTGAGGACTCAACCACTACATTCCATGTTCGCCCTAAACACGCTTTGGCAATGGGTGATAATACCATGAATAGCTTTGACTCTCGTGCCTGGGGTGACTTTGAAACAAGTAAAATTATTGGCCGCTCTGGATTTGTCTATTGGCCCATCAGTGAGCGCTGGGGATGGGGGTATAGGTAACCTATTCTTGTTCAGGTTGAATTTTTCTAAATTTCTTTAATAAAAGATAAGAGAAACAGAATCCTAAAAGGGCGGCAATCAACCCCAATGTAAGACTGCCCACCACATATTCGATAAGAGATTCTCCAATCGGCTGATCCATTACAGTCTTGAGGGTAATAGTTACTGGTTTATTAAATATCCAGTTTCCCATCACAAAACCTCCATATACTATAAAAGGAATCAAAGGAGGCAAGCTGATGTTGGAACTTGCTATTGCCACAATCTTGTTTAACTTTAAAAAATGTGCGGCCACTCCGGCTAAAATCATGTGATATCCCCAAAATGGGGAAACACCAAAAAAGAAGCCTAATCCAATAGACGCGGCCATTTTTACATTGGAGTCCTTAGAATGAGTTATATTATCAGAAATGAATTTCTTTAGGTTTGCCCAGTTTAATTTCTTAAGAAAACTCATTATTATTAAGGAGGATTAGAGAAACAAATTGATAAAAAATTGTGGGAAACATCCCCCCAGAAGAATTAACACAGCTCCTAAAATGAGAACCAAGCGTGTTGTAAAATAAGGTTCTCTCACAAAAAGATCATCAACATTCTCTTCAGATGTCTTATTGTAAGCTGCTTTTAAAATCTTTAGATAATAATAAAGAGAGATAACACTTGTCGCGAAACCAATGATAACTAAATAAAGCAGAGGGAAACTGATCTCGCTGACTTTCAGCGCACCTAAGAAGAGATAAAACTTCCCAAAGAATCCGGCAAGCGGCGGTATACCGGCCAATGATAAAAAGAAGATGATCAATGACAATGTTACAACCGGCATTTTCTGGCCTAACCCAACAAAAGACTCAATGTCATCGTTTCCTCTGTTATTCAATATAATGCTCGTAACACCAAAGGCCCCGATTGTCGCCAATGCGTAGAATAAAGTATAATAAATAATAGGAGCCAGCCCCAACGCCTCTATCGCAGTTATACCAACAAGGATGTATCCCGCATGAGCAACAGCTGAATAGGCTAACAACCGGCGAACACTCTTTTGGGCTAAAGCTGTTAAATTTCCATATATCATTGAAATAACCGCAACAATAGCAAGTATAGGCTTCCAACCCGGTAAAGGTTTTATGATTTCATCTCCTTTTTGAATAACTGACGGGATCCCCCACTCCATAGATGTTGGGGCTAAGGCATTCAAAAAAATCATACCTGTAATAAAAAAACAGGCAATTTTGGACACACTTGCGATGAACGCTGCAGAAGGAAGAGATGCCCCTTCATAAGTATCCGGAGCCCACAAGTGAAATGGAGCCACCGTTAGTTTGAATCCCAATCCAACAACGATCATCACAAAAGCTATGACTAAAAGAGCGTCCATAGGTTGCGTAGCCAAAGACGTATTTATCTCACTGAATTTAATAGAACCAGTCATTCCATAAATCAAACTGAAGCCAAAAAGCAAAAACGCTGAAGACATGCCTCCAAACATAAAATATTTTAAAGAAGCTTCCGCCGCAACAGGATCATCTTTTTTCAGGCTTGTCATCAGATACATGGATAAAGCCGCAAGCTCTAAAGCTATGAAAGCAACAAGTAAATTAGAAGAACTCACAAGAAGCATCAACCCTATCGTTGAAAAGAGCAGAATACATGAATATTCCGCCTTATTTATATAAAGAGGATCTTCTCTTGTCAGCATCAATGAGAAAATAGTCAAAATTATAATTCCCATCTTAACACCCAGGATAGAAGCATTCACCTGTATTCCATGCAATTCTATAAGGGTATTGCTCTCAATTTTTAATATATACTGAATGAAAAAGATAGATCCTAACGCAAGAACACTCCCTATCACAGATAACATGACAGAAAAATTCTTACAAGGGCAACGTTTATCCAAATTAGGATTAAAACCGACAAAAAGAGCACACATCGCAACCAAAGACAGAATAACCTCTGGCACAAGTAAAATAAGCAGGGAATAAAATTGATTTCTCATAGAAGCAGTTTAATCGATATAAGTCGTTACATCATAGATTGAACAGCAGGTGCGATAAAAGCTAATAACACATTAGGATAAATTCCTACAACGAAAGAAATTGTAATCAGAAAAACTGCACCAATTTTTTCCGGTAGAGAAATTGGAAGTACAGATTCCTTCAGAGATACAGAAGAAGACGTTTTCTCTTTACCCAAAAACGCCAGGTTAATTGCTCTCAAAGTGTAAACCACACCGAAAATAAGCCCTAATCCTATAAATAATGTTAATAAGGGATAAACATTCCAACATCCCAGCATGACTTGCAGTTCAGCCCAAAAACCACTAAAACCTGGCATTCCCATGGATGCCGCACCACTCAAAATAAAAATAACCACGGCAAACGGAATGACATTCATAAGCCGCATCCGATGTAATTGAGTCAGGTCTCTGGTATGAGTTCGCTCATAAACCATTCGACCTACTACCGCGAATAACAAACCGGCAATGATACCGTGAGAAAACATCTGCAAAACAGCACCATTCCAGGCAACTTCATTTGCTAATACCAAACCTAAAATAACAAATCCCATGTGGCTTACCGAGGAATAGCCAATAACGAATTTAAAATCTTTTTGAGTAATAGCCACTAACGCTCCATAGACAATACCAATGACTGCCAAAATACTGAAAAAAAGTTTCCATTCCGCAACACCTTCCGGGAAAAATGGAACCGCAATGCGAAGTATCCCGTAGGCTCCCAGTTTCATAATAACACCGGCTAACAACATGGATGCAGCAGTTGGTGCCGCAACATGACCTGTTGGTGCCCATGTGTGACAGGGCCATAAACCTGCCAATACACCAAATCCCAGACAACACATAGGGAATGCCCAAAACTGAAAATCTTTTGAAAAACTTGCTTCTCTTAACTCCAACATATTGAATGTGGAACATCCGGACTGCACATAAACAGCGATTACCGCTATCAGCGCGAGAGCTGATCCCGCAAATGAATACAGAGTCAATTTCATAGCTCCATATTCCTTATTGGTTGATCCCCAAATAGCGATCAGGAAATACTTGGGAATCACAACTAATTCATAGAAAACAAAAAACAAGAAAATATCCAGACTCAAGAAAACACCATACACACTGCCGATCAGCAACATGAAAAAGATGAAGAAATCCCGTGAACGGTACGTTACATTCCAAGAAAAAAGCACTCCCGATACAGCCGCAATCCCTGTTAAAAGACACATCACAAGTGTGATACCATCCATTCCAAGAGTGTAACGGATCCGAAGAGCCGGAATCCAGGAATGATCTGATAAGATGACCATTTGCGCGGGATCTTCATGTTTGAAAATCCCCACAGAAATACAAATAACCGCTGTCAGGATAAGACCCAATAATGAAACAATTAAAGCAATCCAACGTGGAGCGGTCTTATTTTCACGTGGCAAAAAAAGTAAAATCAATATTCCCAAAAAAGAAAGGTAGATATTCCAACCTAACATATCGCACTAAAAATAAAGTTTCAAAATCAAATTAACACTGGGAGTTATGAAATTATTGATAATGATATTGGGAAAAATCCCAATTATAAACATCAATAAGATGAAAGGTAGAAAACAGAAAAGTTCATTTCTACTCAAATCACCAAAATTATTCGATAAAGTATTCGGCTCCCCTGTCAGCATAGTCTGGATCATGTTCAATAAGAAGAGGGCTGTTAGAACCAAAGCAATTCCGCAAAGAAGAACGACTATAGGAGTTATCGCGAAAGCACCCTTAAAAATCAAAAATTCACTTACAAATCCGTTGAGTCCAGGAAGCCCCAAAGAAGAAAAAGTTGCTATGCAAAACAGCACAGAGAAAACAGGAGCAGACGACCTCAATCCTCTGAAATCTGCCATTACACGATTTCCATTGGTGCGAAATTCTATAAGAGCAACAAATCCAAATAACGCTCCCGCCGTAATGCCATGATTAAACATCTGTAGGACTACACCATCCATCACAAAAGCCCTGTCTTCAAAAAGATCAGGCAACATCGTCAGCCCCTTTGCCGCAGCCAGCGTTCCCAGCATACAATACCCCAAGTGATTGATCGAAGAATAAGCCAGCATCCTTTTTATATCTTTTTGATTCAAAGCACTCCACGCGGACGCTACAACAGTCAATACTATCAGAACTGCCAATAAAAGATACCATTCATTCATTTGAACGGGAAAAATGGGAGCCATTATCACTAGAAAACCATACATCCCCATTTTCGACATAAGCCCAGTAAGAAGGATAGATACCGAAGTCGGAGCTTCTGTATAAGTAACCGGTAGCCATGTATGAAACGGCATCAATGGGATCTTGACCGCAAACCCTAACAAAACGAGAAGGAAAATCATGCCGCAAAGAGTATTCTGGCCCAATCCGGTAAAGGCAAATGCGGCTGTGATATTCTGGGATAACTCCCCACTTTTAGCCAGTGCTGACAGTTCATTGAAATTAAAGGTTCCATTGGCCAAATACAATGCCTGAAACCCCAGGAACATAAAGACACTGCCAAACATGGTATAAATAAAAAACTGCATTGCCGCAGAATCTTTGTTACTTCCTCCCCAAAGCTTTACTAAAAAGAAAGCCGGTATCAATACCGTTTCCCAAAATAAAAACCAATGAAAGAA